>JAQYWL010000386.1 GCA_030145035.1 Desulfobacteria bacterium
TCTGAACTCCGGCTATTTTTTGAATAACCCAGGCTTGAAAAATCTCGTCTTTTCTGTCTTTATCATCCGGGCGAAGGGTAACGTACTCATCATAATGGGAATAAAATTCCGCAATTAATTCGCGGGTCTTTTCATCGACTTTGTTTATCCCATTCTTTATTTCATCAGAGTTTGGGATATATAGCTTTCCTTTTTCAATAATGCATAAGCGGTTGTTATGCCATGAATGCGCAGCGACAAAACGGTGACCGTACGAAATCAGGCAGCTAATTTCTTTTCATTCTCAATAATGATTTTGGGGTCCTCATTTTCAGGAGGAACTGGAAGCCCTTGTTCTTTCAGTAGACCAATATGCTCTTTCATACCCCACTTTGCTTTGTATAGACAATCTTCCACGGAGTGACCTATTCCTGAAAAGCCTTCCAGGTCAGGAGAGTAGAAGCCAAAATAATCAGGTTCATCAGTAGCTTCGATCACTAAGGAATATGGTAATTCAATCATGTCAGTGCCCTCCTTTGTAGTACGGGGACGAATGCTTTTTTCACGAGACCCAAGGTCCTGAAAGGAACTGAACAAATCCAATTGCACCGGTTCAATGGGCATAAAGATTGCAACCTTTTCGGCTCAAAGATATGGACCAGCTGTGATGGATTTAACCAGTTAGAGTTTCATAGTTTTTAGACCAAAACGGGTGCAGGGTCAAGGGGAAATGACCCGTTGGAGAAGGGGGGAGTGAGATGTTTTTTGAAGGCAGCCATCGAAGTGGAAAAAACATTGCGTCCAGTCTGTTAAGGTTTGACCATCTGGCGATTTATTGTTAGTATTGTTTTTGTCTGTAAACTCAAGCCTGTCCACCGGCAGCCTCCGGAATCAGAACCACCAGTAGAACTAGCGATATGAGGAAAGCCCCTATAAGGGTCCATGTCAAAGCTTCTGGAGTATTTTCAGACAGGATCAACGGGATTTTCGGGATTTACTCTTGTATTTCTCCCTTCCCGGACGGAAGAGAGAAAACACGATCCGCCTTCGGCAGGAAAAAGGGCTTGTCTCTCCGATCCCGCCCTGTTTTAGATATAGGCACTCGTCGCCTATGGGCCGCACTCCCTCCCTCGAAGAGGGATGACAATTTTTGCCTTTCTTCTGGAAAGGCAAAAAATATTATATCCTGTATATCCTGTATATCCTGTCTGATTTATCGTTTTTCGTATAACGCTTGAAACGGCAGAGCCGATGGATTATTCATGATTTACACATGAGTGAGAAAGCGTGAAACCAGCAAGAATCATACTCTTTGTGGTGCTTGGCCTTTGCCTTGCGGCCGGAGGCGCGGCCCTGTTCCTCTATCAATATGCCACAACTCCGGCAGGCACCTCTGAAACAAGTGCTGTGGTCTGGATAAGGCCAGGTCAGAGCTTCTTTGAAACAGTCGCCCAACTTGAAAAAGCCGGCCTGGTGCGACACCCGAAAAGATTTCGATGGCTTGCCTATCTCAAAAGGGATGAGAGGCGGATTCGAGCGGGTGAATACGTGCTTCGCGGCTCGATGTCGCCCGGAGCCATCCTAAATGCCTTGGTCAGGGGCGAAACCCTCCTGCATAAAGTAGTCATTCCTGAGGGGTCCACAGTTTTTGAGATAGGGCAAGTCCTTGAAAGTGCCGGGCTTGTCTCTGAGGAGGCCTTCTTGCAGGCAGCATTCGATCCTGGCCTCATAAAGGCCCTTGGCATAGAAGGTAATACCTTTGAAGGATATCTCTTTCCGGAGACCTATCATTTCCCCAAGGGGGTTAGTGCTGAGCAAATCATAAAGAAGATGGTTGCACATTTTCGTTCGGTCTTCACACCCGCTTGGGCCGCGCGTGCCCATGCCATGGGCTTTACCACCCATCAGGTGGTAACCCTTGCCTCTATTGTGGAAAAAGAGACGGCAAAACCCGAAGAACGACCGCTCATTGCGGCCGTGTTTCTGAATCGACTGAAACGCCGCATGCGCCTTGAGAGCGACCCTACGGTCATTTACGGCATTAAGGACTTTGACGGGAACTTGACCCGGAAGCATCTCAAAACCATGAGCCCGTACAACACCTACCGGATCAAAGGCCTGCCACCGGGACCTATTGCCAATCCCGGCCGAGCTTCCATTGAGGCCGTCCTTTATCCATCCGAAGAACCCTACCTGTACTTTGTGTCGAAAAATGACGGCTCCCACCACTTTTCCCCCACCCTGCGTGAGCACAACCGGATGGTGCGAAAATATCAACTCCGCCGATGAGTGAGGCGTCGAATGTGGCTCATTTAGTGATCTGAAGACAGATGACTACTATATGTTGGGCCTTAGTGAAACCCCACAAAAAACCACAAAACATCATCTATCCTCTTAAATCTTAAATTCCACTAATTGTTCAACAAAATAATAATCACACCTGAATTTTTTTCTTGACATTTAAAATCGTCGCCTGTAGGGTGGAGCAAAGTGGAGTAAAGTGGATGTAAGTAGAGGTGCTCAAGGTCAAACCATGTTTAGGGGCAGCTCATTTCATAACCTGGATTCCAAAGGTCGATTGATTATTCCGGCCCGTTTTCGGGATGTAGTGAAGCAGAGCACCGTAGGCGGGCTTATGATTTCAAAGCTGGATGGTGCCCTTTTTTGCTATACCTTTGAACAGTGGCACAAAATTGAAGAGCGTATCCTCAACATGGTTGCAACAAGTGAGAACATGCGGCGTTTCCGGCGCAGTTTCATAGGCGGTGCACATGAATGTCTCCTTGACAAGCAGGCACGCATTCTCATTCCTCCAAGCCTGAGGCAGTATGCGGGTCTAAACAAGGAGGTAGTTCTTGTAGGGGTGCTCCATTATTTTGAGATATGGGCTAAGGAAAGCTGGGCTCAAGAGCATGAGAATCTGCAGGATGATATGAAAAACGAGGATCTGAGGAACGAGGTTGCTGAACTGGGGCTCTAGGGTGAGTCGGCCATGCAATATCGCCATGTCCCGGTCATGGTCAAAGAGGTTATTGACTATCTAAACTGCTTACCCGGAAAGACATACGTAGATGGTACCTTGGGGGGGGGTGGCCATGCCCAAGCTATTTTGGAGGCCATTGGCCCAGACGGTTGTCTTATCGGCATCGACCGAGACCCGGATGCTATTGCCTACGCCGGGAAATCCCTCCATTCGTTTAAACCGAACGTTCAAATCTTTCATGACGACTTCACCCATCTCCCACAAATTCTTTCCCGGTTGCACACCACCGGGGTGGATGGGATTTTGCTCGATTTGGGGCTTTCACTCTACCAACTCGAAGGAAGCGGTCGGGGTTTCAGCTTCATGCGGGATGAGCCTCTGGATATGCGTATGAATCCAGAACAGGGCATTACTGCTGCAGCAATTGTAAACAGGCTATCGGGAAAAGACCTTGGAAACCTGATAGCCAGGTATGGAGAGGAGCCATGGGCCGTTCGTATTGCAAAATCTATTGTGGCTGCACGCCGCCGGCAAGCGATCCGGTCAAGCTTGCAACTTGCCGAAATTGTCAAGAAGGCGGTTCCGGCCCGGCATCGTCGTAGGCGAATCCATCCTGCCACGCGGACATTTCAAGCCATAAGGATTGCAGTGAACCATGAACTGGAGGCCCTGGAAAAATTCTTGGATGAGGCAGTAAATCTCCTGAATCCCGGGGGACGGCTTTGCATCCTGTCATTCCATTCGCTGGAAGACCGCATCGTCAAAGAGCGCTTCAAAGCCTTTGCCCGGGGGTGTACTTGCCCACCTCACTTTCCGAAGTGTGTGTGCGGAAAAGCACCCCAGGTGTCTATCCTGACTAAGAGGCCGGTGCGACCCGGTCCGCCAGAGGTTCGGGAAAATCCTATGGCTCGAAGCGCTAAGTTGCGGGCAGCGGAACGGCTTGGCAACAGTCATAAGATAACTTGAAGGACTTGTAAATCTGGAGCAGGTGATTTCTGCGAGCCGTAGGCTGAAATTCGAAATTCGAAATCCGAAGCACGAAACAATTTCAAATGACCAAAACTCGAAATTCAAAACAGTATGATTTGGACGATGCATGAAAGACTTTGATATGCGAATCAAGATCCGTCGTAAGGAGGTCAAGGAAAACAGAATAAAGTTTTGGTGATTCGAATTTCGAATTTGTTTCGAATTTCGATATTCGATATTCGAATTTAGTAAGTCAAGAAGCATAGTAAGTCAAGAATCAGCCTTAAGGAAAAGTGACAACTTGTTCATCCTATTTCATGACGGTTTCTTGGAGGGGGCGCTGTGAAAAAAAGGAAGCGACATCCCCTGATGGCCATATGGGTCGCGTTTATGGTGGTTTTTATGGCGCAACTCTTGGTCTATACCTGGTGTAGGGTGCAGTATGTGCAAACCGGGTATGAAATTACTGAAGCCACCGAAGAGCAGCAGCGCTTGATGGAACTTCACAGGAAACTACAGGTAGAGGAGGCCCGTTTAAGGTCTCCTGAGCGTATCATGCGCATAGCCCGGCAGCGAGGGCTGGTAATGCCTGATTCAAAACAGGTCGTGGTGATCCCATGAGGACCCGCAGCAAAAAGAAATCGAATCCGTTAAAGTGGATTCGGCTTCGGATCATTATGGTGGGGACTGTTTTGGGGCTTTGCTTTGCCCTCATGGTGGGCCGAGCTTTTCAATTGCAGGTCCTTGAGGGCAAGCAGCTTCAGTCCAGGGCCGCAGTCCAGTATGAAAAGGCCTTTTACGACAGATCCAAACGGGGCACCATCTATGACCGAAACTATGCGGAGCTGGCGGTAAGCATCGACGTAGCTTCCATCTGCGCCTATCCGGGGCGGATTTGTTCTCCAAAACAGACGGCCTCGGCACTGGCGCGGGCTTTAGACCTGGAGCAAGAGTATCTCCTGGAGAAGCTATTATCGGGCAAGAGATTTGTTTGGATCAAGAGGCATGCAGACCCAACAGAGGTCTCGCCCGTCAGAGAATTGGAGGTGGATGGAATCGACTTTGTCACAGAGAGCCGCCGATTCTATCCCCTGAAGAGCCTGGCTGCACAGGTCATAGGGTTTTGTGGGACGGACGGGAGGGGTTTGGAGGGGCTGGAATTCTATTATGACTCCTTCCTGAAAGGCCGTGAAAGTAGCCGGACAGTTTTAAGAGATGCCCTTGGCCGGGGTTTTACGGCTAAAGGCCCCTCCCCTGAAGATAAGCCCGGGCATAACCTGATTTTGACCATTGACAAAAACATTCAGTATATTGCCGAGCAGGCCCTTTCTGAAGGCGCAAGGGAGTTTTGGGCCAAGTCGGGCATGGCACTCGTGATCGTTCCAGGGACAGGGGCAATCCTGGCCATGGCCCACGTGCCGCGGTTTAACCCAAATGCCTTTGGCCAATACGAACCCTGGTTGTGGCGGAACCGCGCGATTACGGACTCTTTTGAGCCGGGTTCCACATTCAAGATATTTCTTGGCGCCGCAGCCTTGGAGTCGGGACTGTGCGAACCTATTTCAGAATTTTACTGCGAGAATGGGGCCTACAGGATTGGCAAGAATATTGTGCATGACGTTCGTCCCTATGCTGCGCTTTCGTTTCAGGATATTCTAAAATACTCCAGCAATATTGGCGCTGCCAAGGTGGGCGAAAAGGTCGGGCCGGCCTACCTCTACCATAAACTCAAGGAATTCGGTCTTGGCGATAGATTGGGTATCGACTGTCCAGGCGAGACTCGGGGGATCTTACTCCCTGTTGGAGGCTGGTCTGAGATCGATGCTGGGGCAATCTGCTTTGGACAGGGCGTTTCTGTCTCAGCCTTGCAGCTTGCGGCTGCGGTTTCCGCCCTGGCCAATGATGGGCTCTTGATGAAGCCGTATTTAGTGCAGGGGATGACGGACGTGCACGGCCGCGTAATAAAGAGTTTTCAACCCACCGCCCTGCGACAGGTCATTTCATCTGAAAACGCCTGGCGCTTGACGCGCATGATGGAAAGAATCATGGAGAAAGGTGGTACCGGTGTTCGGGCAGCCCTGAGAGGTTATAAGATTGCTGGAAAGACCGGTACGGCCCAGAAGGCCGACCCTGGAGGAGGGGGGTATGCAGCGGATAAATACATATCTTCCTTTGTAGGATTTGTTCCTGCTCAAGACCCGGAGATCGTCGTTGTTGTGGTCATTGATGAGCCCCGTAAACACCCTTATGGCGGAGTGGTGGCCGCCCCGGTATTCAGACGTATCGTCGAGAAAACTCTTCGGTATTTGAAGGTTCCTCCTGAAACAGATGGGCGGGCAGGGGATGCTCTCAGGGTCTCATGCGAGGCACCGACGATGGGGTGAAGCTAAGTCTTCTTTTGGAGACCGCAGGGGTTATGCGTTTTGTTGGGCTTGAAGATCAGACCATCGATTCGATCCACTATGATTCGCGCACCGTGAGGCCCGGAGGGCTCTTTGTGGCGATCCAGGGCCATCGCTGCGATGGATACGCTTACATTGAAGAGGCGATCGAAAAGGGGGCTGTTGCTATTTTAACAGAAAAGCAGTGGTCTGGGCCGCTATTGATCAGTGTGGCTCAGGTTGAAAATGCCCGGCTGGCACTGGCTGCCGTCTCATCAGCGTTTTATGGGGATCCGTCCCGAGAGCTTTGCATGATCGGCATTACCGGCACCAACGGTAAGACAACAACAGCCTATTTCATAGAGTCCATCCTGGATGCTGCCGGGTTTGAAGTCGGCGTTATTGGCACCATCAACTACCGATTCGGAGGGCAAAGCTTTACCAATCCGGTGACGACACCCGAGTCCCTTGATCTTATGCGGCTGCTGCGCAACATGCTCGACGACGGGACAACTCACGTGGTCCTTGAAGTCTCATCCCACGCCCTTGATCTCCATCGCGTAGCCTTCTGCGAGTTCGATGTGGGGGTTTTTACCAATCTGTCCATGGAGCACCTCGACTATCATGGGGACATGGAAACCTATTGGCAGTGCAAAAGGGAGCTTTGTGTGGGACGACTGGGGATCGGGTCAAAGCAAGGACGGGCCACTGCTGTTATTAACTGGGATGACCTCAGGGGAAAGGAGTTATCCAGCGAGGTCTCGGTTCCGTGCCTGCGTGTTGGGCTTTCAGACGAGTGCGAAATACGGGCTCAAGATATCAACCTGACCATGGACGGCGCCTCGGGCAGAGTGCAGACCCCTGAAGGCGATTTTGATTTCACTTCTTCCCTGGTTGGAAAACACAACGTATACAATATCGTGTCTGCTACAGGTGTGGCAATAGCACTCGGTTTACCTTTAGAGACGATTCAGAAAGGGATCAAGAATCTTAAAGGGGTGCCAGGCCGGCTTGAGTGCGTGGCCAATAACCTGGGGCTTTCAGTCTTTGTCGACTACGCCCATACGCCGGATGCCCTGGAAAATGTGTTGACGGTTGTTGGAGGACTCACATCCGGCCGTATGATCACCATATTTGGTTGCGGAGGGGATCGGGATCGAGACAAACGCCCCATGATGGGCGCGACCGCAGGCCGGCTCAGTGATCTTGTGGTATTGACTTCTGATAACCCGCGCACCGAGGCGCCAGAGGCCATACTGGCGGGTATTGTCGAGGGGACCGCTGCTGTGCAGAGTCGCCGATATGAGCCCAGTGAATTGGCAAATGGGTTTGAGACCCGGGGCTATGTTGTAGAGCCGGATCGGAGGAGGGCTATTTCATTGGGGCTTGGCGCGGCCAGGCCCGGGGACACAGTGATCATTGCCGGCAAGGGACATGAAACCTATCAGATCATAGGCGAGACAAGTATACCATTTGATGACAGGGTGGAGGCGAGGAAGGCGTTGGGATTGACGATTGACGATTGATGATTGTCGATTGACTAATGAGTATGACCAGTAAGTAGTAGGCAGTAAGTAGTAGGCAGTAGGCAGTAGACAGTAGGCAGTAGACAGTAGGCAGTAGGCAGTAGGCAGTAGGCAGTAGGCAGTAGGCAGTAGGCAGTAGGCAGTAGGCAGTAGGCAGTAGACAGTAGGCAGTAACGAGCAACCTTCAACTCATAATACCA
>JAQYWL010000321.1 GCA_030145035.1 Desulfobacteria bacterium
ACTCTTTGAATCTTAAGGCCTTATTCCCTCCTTTCCGCGAACCCCTCATTTTTTAACCCGTGAAGTCTTCAATTGTGAAAGTGCATTTTTGCTAAGCTTAGTATTTTCAAAGAATTATGTGCAGCGCGAACCCCATGAGCAACATATGTGCTTCAAACCACGCCCCTGCAAGGCCGAGAGGGTGTATCGTCCACTTGGGAGCTTCAGGTTCGCACACGGTTTTCAAACAATCAAAGGCCCCTCCTGATCGAGCGTTTTCTTGGCTCCTATATGTTCTACGCGATGCTTCCAAGTAGAACCCAGAAAATAAAACCTCAGGCTGTCAACTTCAGGATCAATTTCATCAATCAATCTTTGCCGCAGAAATGTCCATTGCGCCGGATCAACAATACACTCAAAAACCGAATACTGAACCCTCTGCCCATGATCCACACAAGCCTTTGCCACTCTGCGCAAACGGCGCTGTCCACCCGGATCACGTGTAGAAACATCATAACTTACCAGGACAAACATAGCTCACCCATATCATTTGAGCCCATTGAAAAAGCGAACCTAACGAGCATACAGGTGATCAGATTCTAAGGCGGGTCACTGTTTGAGCGTGTTAGTGAGCGTTAAGAAAGAACAGCAAATAGCATATCCTTTCCAACGGTTGAACAATATCTGCCACAATCGTGGTTATTCATAGAAATTATTCCCTGTTCTTTCTTTACGCTCACTTGTGCGAGTTTGAGCCGCTTTAGAATCTGATCACCTGTATGCGACAATGTTATCAAATACCTAAATTGTTACTCTCACCCTACTTCCAGATAAACGTCGGATAACCGTCCAGGTCACCCCGCAAACAGCGAGCCAACAATAAGGCTTGCATGTGGAACAGCAGTCCGATTGTGACTTTCTCTTCAAGAAAAGGATGCAGTATCTCATCTTGCTTTCGTTTTTGATAGGCAACTAAGACAGCCTTTCTCGTATCGTCATCCATCAACACAGCCCCGGATTCCATTTCTCTGAACCCCTTCTTCTGGACCTGGGTAAGATTTATCAATGAGAGCGTCAAACGGTCAGCCAGAAAAGGGCGGAATTCTTCCATCATGTCAAGGGCCAGTCCTGGTCGGCCTGGACGATCCCTGTGCAAAAAACCGACAGCCGGATCAAGCCCCACGGATTCAAGGGCCGAGCGGACATCGTGCAATACAAGGGTGTACAAAAACGATAACAGGCAATTTACATGGTCTAATGGCGGGCGACGATTCCGCCCCCTGAAAATGAAGTCCTCTTTCTGTGAAGTGATCAGATGATCAAAGACGCTGAAATAAGTATGGGCCGCTTCTCCTTCAATGCCCCTTAGCACATTCAACGACAGATCCGATTGCAGGCTCTGCAAAGAACCGCTAATCCGCTGAGACGCCTCTCGAACCTCGTCTGCATTCAATTTGTCAGAGTGGTCTCTCGTTGCCCGTTGGAGAACAGTGCGGCAGTTGGCAAGTTTGCCTGTTAGTACTGCTTTTGCCATTTCAGCAGAGACATTCATGTCATCAGCACGCCGGTATTGCTCACGTCGCAACAAGACATTACCCGAAACAGGCCCCTGAACCCTTGCAAGGAAACGGCCCCGCTCTGTCAAGAAACTAATTGCTACATCCCGCTCAGCGCAAAACCCCATCAAGAATGGGCTGCACATTATGTTTCCAAAGCAGACTATCCCGCCGATCGTATGGATCGGGACGCGCAAGCGGATTTCTTTTTCTACCTTCACTACAACGGTTTCCCCCTCTTTGGCGAGATAAGCGCCCTGTGTGGTTACGAAAAGGGTATTAAGATGCTTTTTCATGACTCTTGCAATGCTCTGGATAAGTATTGTTTTACGGAATGCCTTTTCTCAATGGTCTTGGGCAGGCACACGTCAAAGAACGAGCAGTTCTTGCACTTGGGCGTGTAAACAGGATTTGGTGTCTGACGGGATTCAATGAGTCTGTGCAAACGCATTGCCGCACTTTCGGTCTCCTGCCTCAAAGCATTGTCAAAATTAACGTCTTTCCGCCGGCGAGTCTTTCCGTAGAAAAGCGCCCCACACGGGATTTCAACATCCAGCATCTCTTCCAGGCACAGGGCCTGGGCGCAAACCTGCACTTTGTCGCAATTGTCCTTCTTCGGTTTGCCACGTTTGTACTCCACAGGGAATGGGAGCCACTCCGGCGATCTTGCATCCTGCGAAGCCACTTTTCGATGGAACTCCACAACATCCGCTTTGCCAACCAACCCCAATCTAAGTGACCGCAAAGGCATACCAAACTCTATGCGAACATCTCCTCTGGATTCCCGGTTTGCCTCATCAACCCGCTCATGCATAATTCTCCCTTCAGCAGTAAACAGGTTTTCGTTCCAGACCTGCTCGATATGGATCAGCGCACACTGCCGCTCACAAAAAAGCAGGTGCTGCAAGGCGGAAAGTGGGATGAGGTCGTCTTCGGTGTAGTTCATCTATTTCTGCTCCGATTGCGTGCTTGTATTCTTGTGCGGTAAAGCCTTTCTGTGAAGCCGCCTTTCTTCAAGAACTCTTTTTCCAAGGTCCTCAACTGCTGATCGAGCAGATAGTTTGTCTGGTGGATCAGGCAGACCATGGTATTGGCTGCAGTCTCAGGGGAAGCCTCAACATAAGTTTTATAGGTCTTATATGACCTATCTTTTCGATAACAAAGCCTGCGGACTTCCCGGGCCTTTGGGTGGTCTTTGCTCCAAAGAGCCAGACCCTTTTGTCTCAGATAATCCTGAAAATCAAGCAGCACTTCCTCCAAGCTCGCCCGCGCAACCCCGATGAGCTTGAGTTCGAACTTTTTGGAGGTGCCGGAGGCCATGCAGCCCTCGGCAATATTTTGTTTCCCACTCCGCGCCGCCTGCACCATCTGGTCATGGGTGCGCGAGCGCCTGGAAATAAACCGGTCGCAAAACACCACTGTTGCGTCATAAACAATCTCCGCCATCTGGTACGATTGCAGCTCGCGGTAACCTCCGTGGGGAGGGATGAGTTGGGGAGATTTTTGTTGGTCAGTCATGCTTCGTAGTCTCGCCTTGTTTGTCCGTAAGGTAATCCATTAGGGCCTCTTAATTTTTGGCCTGATACGCTCGTGCATAATCCTGCCTTCCGCTGTCAGAAGGTTTTCGGCCCCCGCCTGCTCGACGTGGATTAAGGCACACTACCGCTCGCAAAAAAGCAGGTGCTGGAGGGCAGATAGAGGGATGAGGTCGTTTTCGGTGTACACACTGCTGTTTTTATATCTTCTCTTCTGGAGTTACATCTTTAGGCACGTTACTCTTGTCCACAGTAATCCTGTAATCAGAGAATGCACGTGCAGGTTTGGCACTATCTGTTGCACGTTCAACCTTC
>JAQYWL010000369.1 GCA_030145035.1 Desulfobacteria bacterium
CGGGATGACCTTGCCCCGAAGGTTAATGACCCCCTTCACAAATTCCGGTGTCTGGGGCACCGAGGTAATTGCCATCATACCGATGATCTCCTTGATTTTCAGGATGCCGATACCATACTCTTCGTCGGCCAACATGAAGGTAAGGTATTTGCCTTCCCTGTCTACCACCTCGCTCATCCCATCAGGAGCCATTGGTGGGGTGCTTGTAACGGTGTCCATTGTTTGAACTTCTTCCATCTGTTTTCACCTCCTTGTCTCTTTGATAAGTGTTTGAAAGGTCGTGTTGTCAAGCCGTCAAGTAGTGGAGTCGTGAAGTCGATCCGCATTCGGCGCATTAACCGCACAACCATTTCCCACTCGACCATCTAACTAGTCGACAATCTCTCCTTAAAGCGTCCTGATTTCCTTCTCTTTCCTTTTGAAGACAGGACACGTCTTGAACTTTCCGCTATTCTTGCAAAGTTCTTTCATTTCATATTTGGTAGGTACCTTTAGGCCATCCGAGTATGCATCACACCCAAGCGTCGGATCATCACGGAAATATGGACAGGTTTTAGGTGCCATTTGAATCATGCTATCCATAGCTCCTCCCGTTTGCGATTGCGGATTGCGGAATGCGGAATGCGGTCGGAGAGAATATTGGGTCTAAAATGATCCCCTGCAAAAAATTCCCAATCCGCATTCAGAAATGACTCCTCAACCACTTGACCGGTCAGCACTGGCATTTAGCATGCCAGATAGAGTCGGTACTGACTAACCTATTGAATTAATTAATCTATTGACATGTTAAGGGGTAATAGATGACAAGCATTGAAGTGATGCTTTTTCGGAAGGTTTCTACCGATTTTGGGATGAGTTGTTATAACTTGCGGTTTTTAATGAATTTTCTAACAACTCAAAAATCAGTAGTTTTGGTAAGATTCGGAAGATTCTGTAAGATTTTTTTGTGGGGCCCTGAAGACTTCTTTTTTTAGATTGTACTTTTTCATCTTAGTATAGAGGCTTTTGGATGAGATACCTGCGACTTCGGCGCTCTTGCCGATGGTCCCTTTTTTGGATTTCAACAACCTTTCAAGATAGGCTTTCTCGGCTCCGTCGAGAAATTCTTCAAGGGTAACAGCTTCAAATCTCCAGTCACCATATGTTGAACGGTATGCCCCGTCTCCGTCATTCCCACTACGTGGTGCAACGTTTTCGACATGTCTGCCGCTGGTGCAGATGATGGCACGTTCAATAGCATGTTGTAGTTGCCTTACGTTGCCGGGCCAATGGTAGCCCATAACCTGTTTTAATGCCTTTTGTGATATTGTTCTAATATCCTTTTTGTGTTTTTCCCGATACTTTTTGACGAAATACTCAACCAAGAGCGGCAGGTCGCCCTCACGGTCTCTTAGGGGCGGCAGGTTCACGGAAACCATATTAAGTCGATAAAAAAGATCCTGCCGAAAGGGGCCTGCCGCCACCTCAGCTTCAAGATCAGCATTGGTGGCAGAGATGATCCTGACGTCAACAGGAATGGTCTTTTGTCCTCCAAGTCGTTCAATCTGTTTTGTTTCAAGTGCGCGAAGCAGACTCCGCTGCATCGGAAGGCTCATGTTACCCACTTCGTCCAAGAAGAGTGTCCCGCCATTTGCCAGCTCGAACCTGCCCTTGCGAAAAGAAACGGCTCCAGTAAAGGCGCCCTTTTCGTGGCCGAAGAGATCACTCTGAAAAAGCGTGTCCGACATACCCCCGCAGTTGACTGCTACAAAGGGGCCATCTTTTCGATTGCTCTTTTGATGAACAGTTCGGGCCACAAGTTCCTTGCCGGTACCTGTTTCGCCGGTGATAAGGATATTCACGTCGACCGTTACAAGATCTTCGATTAATTGATAGACCGAAAGTAACTGCTTGCTGCGGCCGATCAGCTCCCCGTAGCCATTACCGTTGGCTACTTCTTGAAATAATAGCTGATTGACGTGTCGGAGCTCTTGATTTTCCCTGTGGAAAGTTAGATGTTCTACCCTTCGCTTGATGAGGTTCAGGATGAGAGCCGGTTTGACGGGTTTAGGCAGAAACTCTGAAGCCCCTATTTTAAGGGCCTCTACAGCATTTTCCATGCTTGCATAGCCGGTAATAACAATAATGAAGGCATCCGGATCGATCTCCTTGACCCCCCGTATTAGATCAAGACCGGATAAGCCGGGCATGATAAGGTCCGTAACAAGGATATCGATATGCCTGCCTCTATAGATATCGAGACCTGTCAGGCTGTCGTTGGCAGTCACGACTTCATGGCCTGATCCAACCAGGATTTCCTGCAAGGTCTCCGTGATGACAATCTCATCATCTATCACCAAGATGGAGAGTTTCATTTACCTGGCTTCCATCACTTCCTTAATCTTTTGGGAAAGCTCATCAACGTTATAAGGCTTGGTGAGATATCCTTTGGCGCCCATTCTTACCAGTTCATCCAATTTGAATTCCTCGCCAATACCGCTTGTGATAAGTATCTTGGCCTCTGGGTCATCTTCTAAGATCATCTTCAGACACGTTTTGCCATCCATACCCGGCATGATCAGATCAAGGATCACAAGGTCAATTTTGGATTGCGGATTTTGGATTGCGGTCCGCTCTGGCGCGACAGGAGATGCAGGCAGGTCTCGGCGACCAAACCCGGTCTGGGCCAGGGATTTTGGATTGGTTTGGATTGCAGATTTTCTTTGCTCTTCATTCCGCATTCCCTGCCCGCCAGTCGCCTTCGCCCCAGCCGCCTCGCTTGGCTCGGCAGGCGGGCCGGCTCCAGGCGATGGCAGGCGGGCGCATTCCGCATTCCGACACGAAGTGAAGCTTGCGCTAAATATCTCTACTGCTTCCTTTCCATCCCCGGACGTGATTACGTCATATCCCAGTTTGGTGAGTAACTTCTTGTTGACCTCTCTTATGAATAAATCATCATCTATAAAAAGGATGGTCCCTTTGTTGTTTTTAACCTCTTCGGGCGCCATGCTCGCACGGCTGCTTGCCGTCTCTTCTATGACAGGAAAATACAGGTTAAAGGTTGTGCCTTCTTGAGGCTTGCTATGGGCCGTAATGTGTCCTCCGTGCTTCATTACCAGAGTGTAGACCATAGAAAGACCGAGGCCTGTTCCCTTCCCGACCGGCTTGGTAGTAAAGAACGGATTAAAGATACGTGAAAGGGTAACCTCGTCCATACCACAGCCTGTATCAGTAACGCATAGTTGAACATACTTGCCGGGTTTTAACTTCGGAGAGCGCCAGCAGAAGGATTCATGAAGGAGAGTGTTTTTAGTTCTTATAGAGATACATTGACCTTTCGAGGTAGACATGGCATCCCTGGCATTAATGCAAAGATTCAGCAATATCTGAAGGATTTGAGTCATATCGGCATTGATGGTATCCGGGTCTTTTCCCAATTCAAGGTCGATTTCAATACTCTTTCCCATGGTGCTGCTCAGAAGCTTCCTTACAGCCTTAACCTCGCTGTTGAGATTACAGGGCCGTAGCCGACTGTCTGTGTGGCGGCCGAAGGCCAGAATACTTTTGGCTAAATTGCTGGCTTTCCGGGTCAGGGATTTTATTGCCTTGAGAGTCTCGTATTCCGGATCTGCCGGCTTCTTATCCATCAGAAGGATTTCAGTATATCCCAGGGTACCGCTCAAGATGTTGTTAAAATCATGAGCCACACCACTTGCCAGCGTGCCTATGGCCTCCATCTTCTGGGCCTGGAGGAGCTGGGCCTCCACCTCCTTTACCCTGGTAATGTCTACAATATTTCCTAATATTGCCGGCCTTCCCTCATGTTCTATGCGGGTGTTTCTCCTTTTGACCCATATGATCTCGCCATTTTTCTTAACCCCCCTGGCCTCGTATTCCATCTCTGGGGCTTCGGCCCCGAGTATCTTTGATCTGATCTCACGGATTCTCTCCGTGTCCTCAGAGTAAACTAAGTCATCGGGCTTCATGCCCAATAGTTCATGTTTTGGATAGCCGTAGATTTCAGCGAACTTATTATTAACAAACTGTAGCTTATCATCCTGAATTATGTGGATACCGGTCATGGAATTGTCAATTATTGCAGTATGTTTTTCCAATGCCTTTTGCAGTTCTTCCTCTGCTGATTTACGCCCGGAAATAGCGGTTCTCAACCGTTCTAAGAGCTTGCTAGCGCCGTACAGACCATTTGGGCAGGCAAGACCAAAGGCCGTGGTAAGCTCCAGGAAGGGGAGAGCCCACCTGCGCTCCTCATCCGGATATCGTGTGGATACCGAGTTCTTCAGCTTTTCCAGGACATGGAAGTGCATATCAACAGCCAACTCTATGGAAAGGCCGTCCTCTACCATATCCCTTCCCAGTTGAAATGCCTGTAAGAGAAAATGCTCTTCGCCGCCCCGGATATATCCTTCTAGTATTCCCTCGTAGGCTGAAAAATATTCATGATGTTCCATGGGTTGGACTTCCTTTGTCGAATGCGGAATGCGGAATTGGGGTTTTCAACTTTAGCTCACTTTAGGCACTTTAGTTCACTTTAGCTCACTTTCATCTACCAATGACCAATGACCAATAACTATACAGACGCTCATAAATAATTGCGTACCCAGCGAGTTGCTGCCTAACAGCTTAAACAACGGAGACCTCGATGATGCGCAATTATCTATGACCGTCTGTATAATAACTAATAACTAATAACTAATAACTAATAACTAATAACTAATAACCACTCAACTGCAATTCAGCATCCAACCACTATTATGGAATCGTCATGGATGCGGGAAAATTTCTTTGAGATGGCCTCGGCCAGTCTCTGGGGATCAGAGCGGACCTTCCCCGGGTAAGAAGATACGTCAAATTTTTCTGGGATGCCGTCTGAATGCATGATCAAGATGCTCCCCGGCTTGA
>JAQYWL010000451.1 GCA_030145035.1 Desulfobacteria bacterium
GTTGCTCCCAGAGCTTGAAATCATCCGCTTCTCTTCTTGGTATTCGTCTCCCGCGCGGTTGGCACATATGTTGTAGACGCCAAAGATGCGGGAGTAGAAGGTGTTGATGATCTGCCAGCTCTCGATATTGCTGAATTCGTCCCCCATGGAACCCTGTGATGAGCTGAATATAGTGATAAAGATATCCGCCTTCTGGCACACACCAAGATAAGGCAAAGAAGGATGCCACAGGTCATTGCAGATAAAGACAGCAACATTGAACTCGCGGAGTTTGAAGACAGGAACCTGCTTTCCAGGAGAGAAGTACTTCCGCTCCTCAAAGACACCGTAGTTGGGAAGGTTGAGCTTACGGTAAGCAAAGAGAATATGGCCATCCACAGCCACCAAGGCGGAGTTGTAAAAATTCATGGATAGTGATTCTTCAATAAAACCCACCACTGCTGCTGTGCCTCTTGTAGCGGATGCCAGTTGTCTGATTTCCTGAGAATCGAGCCTGAGCGCCACCTCGTGGTACCTTTGTCCAACAAAATATCCTGTCAAGGCCAACTCCGGAAACACAATTAGTTGGGCTCCCTTTTCTCGGCCCTGATGGATTTTACTAAGGACCTGTTCGACATTGGCCTTGACATCCAATAATATAGGACTCGTCTGATAAATGGCTACTTTCATTTCTTTCAGACCCGTTCAACTTAACACCGAAAGGATTTCCCGGTATTTTTCAAGGTGTGATTGTCCTGCATATAATTGGCCTGACTGCTGTTTCGCCTGATGGCGTCAAAGGCTTCGGGGTCATAGGGCTCCATATCATATTCCGGGGCTTGGTCAGGCCCAGTTTCCCGGCATAGTGCTATGTGCCTTTCCAGCTTGGCTATGGAAAAGGAAATCAGTTCCTTGAGGAACCCGAACGCATGTCGCATCTGATGAAACCCGTACTTTTTCATCAGGGCGTACCCTTTCACGGCATCCTCCTCGGCCTCCTTGTCAGGCTCCTCCTGACTGGTGGTGCAGGCCGTTTGTATAGAAGGGATGCCCAGCCGTTTGTTGACCTTCTCCATGAGGAGATTGGCCATATTGTGGGAGACAAGGCCCAGATCCACGGCATAGTTTTTCTGGATGTTGGCAATGGAGGGGAGCCCTGCGTGGACGACCATGAGGCCTGGATTCAGCAGTTGAGTCAGGGTAATGCCGAATAAGGCTTCGGCGTGTGTCAGTGTCAAGAGACCGGACATGCAATAAGGGGCGGAAAGCCCTGCCATGGGCATGGTGGAAACATAGATGGGCAGGCCCTTCCGAACACATGACAGGAAAGGCGGGATCATGCTTTCAATAATATTCAACGGACTGTTAATGATGGAGAACTGAATGGTCAGATTTGCCCTGGTCTCATGGATCTGTCGGGCCCGGGCAATCCCTGCATCAGTCACAACGGCCACATAGATAGGTTTATTACAGTTTTCGATCATCGTGTCCATGACCTTCACTTCTTGATTTCTTATCAAGACCCCTCTGGCCATGAAATTGACCTCGTCCGCCTCATTGACGATTCCCGCTATCTTGGCGAGATGTTCAAAGGTGGGCTCCACCAGTTCACCGGTCTCATCATCATACACAAAAGGAGCTGTGCCGCCAACGCCAAAAGCATTTTCCGGAATCCAGTACTGATCCCTTTTGGGCGCCATGTTGATAGCTTGTTCGACTAATGGAGCCAGGACATGAAGGTGCCCTGTGGAATCATCAAAGGCGGCAAGACCAGTACTCTCAAAGATTTCCCTGACTTTTGGTGAGGCGCATTTTACACCCACCTCCTCCAAGACTTGGAGAGCATCCTGGTGTATCTTTTCCAAAAAAGCATCATCTTCAGGATTCATACCGTTCCCTTTACCCTAACCCGGATAAGCCGGAAATCCGAAGCTCGAAATCCGAAATCCGAAACAAATCCGAAATCCGAATACTCAAATGTCCAAAACATCAACCCAAACCGGACGATACCGAAGCCCTGCATCCGATATTAAGACACTGAAGTCATTAGTGTTTTGGAATTTTAAGATTTTGGTCATTGGAATTTGTTTCGAGTTTCGACCTGCCCGCCATTGCCAGAGATGCCGGCACATAAGCTGAATGCTGTCTCAGGCGTTGGCAGGCGGGTATTCGAATTTCGGATTTCCCCGTCTCTGATAAGTGGATTAAATGTAACCAAGTTGACAACATTTCATTTTGCCAATTTGGAATACGGAATTTATGAGACGGGGCACTAGCTCCAGGGAAAGGGACTGTTCGAAACAGGATGCAACTCCCCTTTTGCGTAGCGTTCAAACCGGAATGGTTTAAGTAAGATCTGCTCTTCCCCTAGAATTTCTTTGGCAACAAGTTTGCCCACGCCGATCATTTTGTAGCCATGATTGGAGTCCAGAATCATGTAGCAATTCTGCTTCATCACGTCGAAGATGGGAAAATTGTCAGGAGTGAAGGCACCAATGCCACCCGATGGCTCATTCTTGTAATATCGATATTTGTCCTTATACCTTTTCTGGCAATGGGCCAGGGCGGATGTCCACATGTGAACAAATTCCGGTGTCACGGTAAAATCAGGGGAATCAATGCCATAGGGATCCACCTTGACTTCTCCTTCTACTATGTACGGAGTTGCACCCCCCTGGACGCCGCCAAAGTTAAAGTCAGGCTTGTAATAGATCCCCCACAACTCATCCGTGATCAATGATCCGTCCTCGCTCGAATAAAGGGGGGCATCGGTATCCACATGGATCACGGGTGGCATTTTCCCCTGGTTGTTCATGGCAAACTTCGGAGGAACCCCAAGGGTTCCCTCCACAAGACACCAGTATGTCCACATCTTCACGCCGCTGTGGATTCTGCCGTCTTCGCCCTTTACATCGATCTCATCGGGAAGATCCAGCATATCCCAGAAACTCTTGGCCCAGGGGCCTGCGCCCATGATGACCCAATCACACTCAATGTTGCCTCTTGGGGTCTTTACAGCCGTCACCGACTGGTTATCCGTCTTTAGCCCTGTGACCTCGACCCCTGTAAGGATTCTGACACCCTCAGCTTCTGCCTTGTCCGCCAGCCGGTAGAGCGATTTTGTATTGAATGCGTAGCCGCCCTTTTTCTCATGTAAGACGGAGGTGATGTTCTTGGCCTGCCAGTCGTGAAAGATATTCTCCCTCATGTATTTCAGGCAATCTTTCTCACCTTCAATGAATACAGATTCGTACCCGATTTCTTTCTGTTGCCTGTAAATACCAGCCACATCGGCATACATCGATTCTGGGGATATCTGCATGTAACCCACCGGATGGTAGCCATACGCCTCGGCATCCTCTTCCCAGATACTCACGCTATGGGCGATGAGCTCTCGCATGGCCGGTTGAAAGTAGTTGTTGCGGATTATCCCGCAGGCAATCCCGGATGCCCCGACCCCTATCGCGCCCTTATCTATGACCAGAATATCTTTACCTGAGCCGGATTTGTTCTTTTTCAGTTCCATGGCCAGGTGATACGCGGTGCTCAACCCGTGGATCCCGGCTCCAATAACAACATATTTGTACTTCGTGGGAAACGCCATCTATATCTCCTAACTACTTGAACGGGTCCCACCGAACGGTCTGCTTTTCATATGCAGGTGGAAAAACCCGTAAAAACTCATCATAATAATAGAGTTCTTTGAAAGAAGCAAAGGGGAGGCCATATGCCCCGTTGGGTCTTTGCTCTATCTCTTTGGGATCGATTTTCTGGGATATTAGCTCATCCATGACGTCATCCGTCCCCACGCCCATGGCAAATCTGAGCTTTTCACGATTGGCAATCTTTTCAGGCAGCATATCTCTAAAGGCCTCTCTCAAAATATACTTTTCAACCTGGTTTTCACCATATATCTTCCATGCCATGGGAATCTTCTGACTGAAGGCCACGACCTCTGCATCCAGAAAAGGGGTCTGATAATTGATACCATTGGACATCCATGCCCGATCCAGGCGCCTTAAAGCGGTATTGTAGGCAATGTCCAAGAGCCTCTGTGCAAGCTGGTCTCTATGTTCATCATTTTTCACATTGGGGTTTTTCAGGACCATGCGATAACCCCCAAACAATTCATCAGCCCCCTCACCCACGAGAATACAATTGGTATATTCCTTTACCATTTTAGAAACATAGTAATTGGAAATAATGCCAGATATGCAATCCTCGTCAAAACTCTCCAAATACCATACGGCCTCGGGAATAAAGTCGATTATATCTGAATCGGAGATCATATAGACATGGTGCTCCATCCCCAAGAATTCTGCCATTATCTTCGCGTTTTCCAGGTCCGGGCCTGGTGCTTTTTGAATGGTACCGGTAAACAGCCGTAAATCAGAGTTGAATTCCTTGGCTACGGCAGCCACAATAGAACTGTCGAGGCCGCCGCTCAATGAGACGCCACCCACGCCGTCCATTCTCTTTCTCACCGCTTCTATAACGAGTTCTCTTAGTGTATTGGTGGCCTCTTTAAGATCCCCCACTTCAAGCACCTCAGGAACAAATGGATCAAATTTCTTTAGCCCTTCCTTTGTGCTGTATATACATCCCGGGGCAAGTTCCTGGATATTGAAACGAAGATGATCCACCAAGCCTTTCATCTCCGTGCTAAAGCAAAATGAACCGTTTTCTGACCCATAGAAGAGTGGTCTGGCACCAACATGATCACGAGCTAAGATGACCTCGTCCTCTTCTATAATGGCACATGAAAAACTTCCTTCCAAGCGTGAAAAGCAATCCTTCCCGTATGCGTCATAAAACGCCTTGAACAGCGCCACATCACTTTTCCGCTCAGATCTCTCGTTATACAACTCTCCGTCGAAGAGTATGTACGGGGAGGACCCAACCTCCGTACAATAGGTCCTGTTGGGAGTCAGGTTGGTTTCATTGGCGCCCACTGCCCCCCGGTCATCGGTTAGGGTGCGGATGATGGTATTATCCGGGCCTCGATGACGCATTAGCTTCAGCATCTTGCCCAATTCCCTCGCCGTACTGTTTCCATTATTCCCTTTTCCATTTTTTGATATAATGCCAGCTATACTTGCCATGTTCACACCTCCCAAATTTGACGTCTCGGAAATTCTACAACCTATTGAAATGGTAGATATTTATGGATGCTATTGCAAATTCGATCAAGGAATAATGGAATGATGTAATAATGGAATGATGTAAAAGAAAAAAAGACCAAAATCCTCTTACACCCAACATTCCAGTATTCCAACATTCCAGTATTCCCTGGCCCAGACCGGGTTTTCACATGGCACCGGTTATTATTCTGATGTCGCGCCAGGGCGGGCCAATTGTGAGCGAAGCGAACTAACTTGCGAAAATCTTTCCCAGATTGGCCGTGGTCAAGGGATCTTCCATGTACATTCCCAGACCGATACGCTTGATCGATTCCATGCCCCTTTCGTCATAAAAAGGGATCTCCACCTCAGGGGCATCTTCAGGGGAGACCTCACCGGCGATTCTGATGGCGTTTTCGAGTTTGCCAATGGAAAAATCAACGAGATAGCGCAGAAAGCCAAAGGAATGTCGGATCATATGACATCCATATTTCAAGCACAGGGCCCGTCCCATTCTAGCATCGACATAGGCATGCTCCGTGGGGTGCTCCTCATGGGTGGTCCCTGCACTTTGAAACGTGGGCAGATCGAGCATGAGATTGAGATGGGCCATAAGGATGTTCAAGAAATTGTGACTGATGAGACCATAGTTCGGATTGTATTCGATCCGGGGATCAGCAATGGTCGGAAAACCGGCGTGAATACACGTGACGCCCACGTTCAGTAACTGGGCAGCACAGATACCAAAGAGCACCTCGGCATGGGTCATGGCCAGGACTCCGTTGTAACAAAAGGGTGCGCTGATACCGGCCATGGGCATGGCGGAAATGAAGACAGGCAATCCGGCTTTGACCACTTTGACAAAATGTTCCGAGAAATTTTCGCTCACCTCTAAGGGGGGACGGGTGAGGCAAAAGACGATCATGATGTTTTTTCTTTCTTCATAGATCTCTTTCGCCCTGGCCAGGGCTGCGTCCGTGGTCACGGCAAAATAGATGGGTTTTGTACAATGCTCGGCCATGATGCTCATTTGCCGGACCTCATCATTGAGTTTTATGCCCCTTCCCATCCCTGCAACCACCCGATGCGCTTCTGCGATCTGTGCGATCCGAGCGGCATCCTCTTCCGTGGGCATCATCCCTCCCCGGCCGGAGTCATCGTCATAGACATATGGGGCCGTGCCTCCGATGAAGAAGCTGTTCATGGGAACAAAGAAGTCATCCGGGCCAGGTACGTGCTCAAGACACCGGTCAACCAATGTGGAAGTCACGTACACGCGGTCTTCGAAAACCGCGGCCAGCCCCTCGCCCTCAAATTGGTGAAAGACCTGCTGAATCTCTGGCTGTTTGCAGCCGACCCCCAAATTTTCTAATATCCATAGGGCGTCCTGGTGGACCTGGAGGAGCATCTCCACAGCATCGGTACCCAATAAAGACCTTGATAGTTCAATCTGTTCTTTGTTCACGGGCTTCCCCTGCTCAGTGCAATGGGCTCCTAGTGCAGTGTCTCGAAAGCTCTATGCACGATTTTGGCAATTTGACATGTCCTCAAATTACAGGAAGCACCTCAAAAAATCCGAATATCGAAATCCGAAATCCGAAACAATATCGAAATCCAAATGTTCGAAATCCGAAACAAATGCGGTCTGGTGGTGTCCCTTTCCGTTTTTGTCATTGAGATTTTTGTCATTCGAATTTGTTTCGTGCTTCGATATTCGAATTTCGGATTTCAATCCTGGTGCAAAATGGATGAAATACAGTATTATTTCAAATTGCCATTTTGAAATGCAGAATTTATGAAACAATGCACAGTGGCCCCGGTAGACCGCCGTCTGTAGTCCGGCGGGCACTACTATGCAATTAGCCGAAAGAATGGAACGGGAGGAGTCTTTCAGAATGATCTTATTAACATAATATGATTTCAAAATATTTGAACTGAAATCATTACTCCGAATAATCCGAAATGTCAAGGCCATTTTCGGATTGCTTGGAACTTCTTTGAATGCTTATGAAATCAACAAGTTGTATGAAAAGGCGGCCCTATTCAACCTCGAGATCTTGAACTTCGAGCATGTGGGTGAGCTTTGTGAGGCCCCGAACAATCTCTTCTATTTCGCGTTCAGGGAGCCTTTTAAGTCCATCTATGATCTTCTGTTGGATAGGGGGTGGGGCGTTATCGGCAAGCTTCTTCCCGGTCTCTGTCAGCTCGATCGTAATCACGCGGCGATCCAGAGACTTTCTTATTCTTGTCACGAGCCCTTTTTGTTCCAGACGGTCAATTATGCCGGTGACTGTGCTGGATTTTACCATTATGTACTTGGCGATCTGCGAGGGAGGCAAGGGGCCGTTTTCGTAAAGTGCTATGAGGCAGTTGAGTTGGGGGGCGCTTATTTGATACTTCTTGTTCAGCTCCTTGGTGTAGAGTTCTCGCGCCTGCAAGAGCCTGCGGATCTGGTAAATGATCTCTTTGACAAGATCGGGCGGGGCCTCGAAAGGGGTCGCTCGCGAGGGCGTTTGAACATGGTTTGACATCGCGGTATGTCCCTTGTAAAAAAGATTTGAATTGAAATATTCCGTCAACGCAAATTCATCTATCACGAACAGACCTGCGGGGCAATACAATTTTTGAGCCTGATCCTCGGGGAACTGGCTGAGGGTAAACATTCATGTTAGAAGCTTATCAATTTGTGAGCAGGCATCCTGAAATGCTGGCAAGGTGGATTGTTGACCACCTGTGGATAAGTCTTGTTGCCATTGGAATAGGGGCTATCCTTGGCATAACGACAGGGATCTTCATAGCGGGAAAACGGAGGGAGCGAGCAGCAAAGGTGGTGCTCTATTTTGCCGAGATCATGATGACTGTTCCGAGTCTGGCCCTTTTTGGGCTGCTCATGCTCCTTCTTAGCCGCATAGGATTGAGCGCCATCGGTTTCCTTCCTGCAGTCATCACTCTGATTGTCTACGGCCAGTTACCTATCTTACGCAATACTTGCACTGCGATCCGCCAGGTTGATCCAACGATGATCGAGGCTGCCAGGGGTATAGGAATGAGCGAATGGCAACTCCTTTTCAAGATCAAGCTCCCCCTTGCTCTCCCTGTCATTATGGCTGGGTTGAGGAATGCCATGGTGCTTATTATCGGCATTGCGGCAATTGCAGCCTTGATCGGTGCCGGAGGGCTTGGAGTGCCCATATTTCGGGGATTAAGAAACGCTCGAATGGATTTAATCATCATAGGAGGCGTATCTGTTTCTGTTTTGGCTTTGCTGGTCGATGGTCTCATGGCCCTGTTGGAACGCTGGATTACACCCAAGGGCTTAATGCGAAAATGATCAAGCTGGAGAAAGTAACCAAGATCTATCCTGACGGCACAGAAGCAGTAATGGAGGTAAGCTTCGAGGTACAGAAAGGCGAGCTGTGCGTGCTATTGGGTCCTTCAGGATGTGGTAAGACCACGACGATGAAGATGATCAACCGGCTGATTTATGCGACCAGCGGCAAGATATATATTGATGGAATGGACAATACGACCATAGATGAGAACGAACTTCGAAGAAACATAGGCTATGCCATTCAGGATATAGGGCTTTTTCCTCACATGACTGTAGGCGAGAACATAGGGACGGTTCCGGCGCTAAAAGGCTGGTCGAAGGCCGAGCGGAGAAAGCGGGCAAAGGAGCTTCTAGAGCTTTTGAGAATGGATCCTGATGATTTTATAGGCAAGTATCCCCGGGAGCTGTCTGGCGGCGAGCGCCAGCGGGTGGGTGTCGCCCGAGCATTGGGAGGGGATCCCCCTATCCTGCTAATGGATGAGCCCTTTGGGGCCATCGATCCGATAACCCGAATGGACTTGCAGAATGAGTTCTTAAAGATACAGCAGGAGTTGCAGAAGACGATTATATTTGTAACCCATGATATTTATGAGGCCATCAAGATGGCGGACAGGACAGCCCTGATGAAAGGAGGGCGGTTGGTGCAATACGCCCCACCTGCCGATCTACTTTACAGGCCGAAGGATGAGTTTGTAGCAGGTTTTGTTGGTGCCGATCGGGGGCTTAAAGGTTTGCAGTTAATCCGCGCAAAGGAGGTCATGTGGAGGTCACCGCCTACGGCAAAACCGGACGAGGAAGTGGGAGCTGCTCGAGAGCGGATGGAGCGAGAGGGAATCGATTGGCTGGCGGTAATTGACGATAAGGGAAGGTTTACAGGATGGGTTGTCTCATCAGATTTGGAAAGGGGCCAGAAGGTGAAAGAGATCATGAGTACCTCGGCAATCGTCGCCACCAGAAATGCTGTCCTGAGTGAAGCCCTTTCCCTCATGTTGACGAGCGGGCTAAATGTACTGGCTATAGTCGATCGCCACAACAGATTAGAGGGTGTGCTAACGTTTCAGGCAATCCAGGACGCGCTGAGTAAAGCGGCCAAAGAGGAGGCATCTCAATGAGACATCAGGTGATTCTGGCTGCCCTTCTAACGCTTCTTATCGGAGCGACCATTTGGGTTACCAGCATGGGCAAGGTGGGGATCTATAACACCTTCACGTACGGTGATCTGCTCTATAGTGCATGGGCTCATTTCGAGATGGTGTTCATAGCGGTCGTTATAGCCACTGCCATCGGTGTGCCCTTGGGAATCCTGGTCACTCGCCCAGGTCTTGAAAAGCTTGCGCTTCCTGTCATTGGCGGAGCAAGCGTGGGCCAGACGGTACCCAGCCTGGCTGTCATTGCGATTATGGCCCCAGTTTTGGGTTTTGGCCTTCAGTCAGCAATTGTAGCGTTGGTCATCTATGGACTCCTTCCCATTTTACGCAATTCCTATACGAGTATCAAAACGATCGATCCTGCGATCATAGAAGCTGCCAAGGGAATGGGACTAAACAGAGTCCAAATTGCACGGAAAATAGAGCTGCCCCTGGCAAGGCCCGTCATCATGGCCGGGATCAGAATCTCCACTGTTATCACGGTGGGCCCTGCGGAATTAGCTGTTCTTGTTGGTGGGTCAGGTCTGGGTAAGATTACGTTGACGGGGGTATTCGCCCGCGAAGCTTTAATCATCCTACAGGGGGCGGCACCCACCGCTGCCATGGCCATTGCCCTGGGCTTTCTTTTGGAACAAGTGGAACGGTGGATGACCCCCCGGGGGCTGAAAGGGGCATAGGGCAGGGAGCAGGGAGAATGGCGCATGGCGCATGGAGCATGGAGCAAAGCGCACAGAGCATAGAGCA
>JAQYWL010000089.1 GCA_030145035.1 Desulfobacteria bacterium
ATGACTTTCGATCCCAGAAAGCCTTTGCTGTGATTTTTGCTCCTCCCGTTGAGGGACCGGTTGAGTTGCCGGTTATTGATTTTGCGCCGCATAAAGCAGAGATCACTCATCCAGGCCGGAAAGACTCCTATAAATTCATAGTTGCCGAGGAAGGAAAATATACTGTTGAAACGGAAGGGCGCACGGATTTAGTTATGGCCCTCTACGGCCCAGACAGTGAAACAAAGCTGATTGCGCGTGATGACGACAGCGGTACAGGCTGGAATACAAAAATTGTCGCAGACCTTTCAGCAGGTACATACTATGTGAGAGTTGAACATTACAACAGCCAGAGCGGAACAGGTGCATACAGCATTAAGGTGGTGAAGTAGTAGAAAGGAGCTGAGGATACATTTGACAACGGATATACTCACACACGCATCAACGATAACAGCAAAAAAGTCTTGTCTTGGGGTCTGCCTCATTCCTTTATGCCTTGATCGAGTTGATGAATGAAAAGGGATTCATCTCAATACCCTGAACACGATAAGTACAATTTCGAACACGAAGCTCAGGTAGATTACCAAAGTCGGCTGCACACCTGCAAGGCCATATGTTGTAAATTCCCATTCGCTTTGTCCAGGCAGGATGTTGGAGAGAGGATCGTCTGTTGGGATTTTGGCAGGCCTGCCTGGATTATTAATGAATGATAGCATATGAGTGAGAGAACTTTTTTTCCGGAAAGATCGGGGGAAGGTGCATGATGACTAAGGTAAGTACTACGAAATGGTTAGTGGCATTGGCGTTGGCAGGGCTGTTTCTGGCCGTTCCAAACGGCGCTCTGGCCGGGCTGGTGTATGGAAAGGTGCTCAATGCTCAAGGCGATACCCTCCAGGTAGGCAGTTTTATTGTTATGGGGGGCACTCAGGGTCCTATGACCGTGTATCCCGATGAGCACAATCGTTACAGTGTGTATCTCCCTGAAGGCACTTATACGGCTGAGTGTCAGGTGAACAACCGATTGTGGCGAGCCGTTTTGAGGAGCTTCCCTCAGCCCTATCGCCAGAATCTTTATTTTGCTCCTGTGGAGTAAAAAGGGGAAGGAAATGGGTAAACAAAATAATCGAGAAAAACGCCCGAGCGTCTGGACAATCTTCGACACTCTGGCCAAGGTGGCAGCGGCGGGGGCCATTGTATGGGCGGCTGTTATCGCCAATGAGTTTCAGTCTCGGATGACCGCCACAGCCGTGATTAGCGAGAGGGAGCAAGCCGAAAGCCAACTTAGAGCCAACATGTTCAACAACCTGATCGATCCTATCGTGGGTGGCAGAGGAAAAGATGGTGACATAGCCGTAGAGAGAGAAAGGCTTTTAGTCGAGCTTTTGGCATTAAACTTTCACGAACATTTCGAGTTTAAGCCACTTCTTGAACATGTGGACAGTAGACTTGGGCAAGACGCAGATGAAGAGAAGGGCAAAGAAAACCGGAGGTCGCTTCGATCAGTTGTCCGAAGAGTCACAGAGCGGCAGATCTCTACGCTGGTCAGGGAGGGAGCTGACCAGATCGAACCAATCGACTTCATAGAGACTGAAACGCGATTAATTGGGGGCAACGAATTGCCGGATTCCGTGCCCAAACCAACACCCTTTGGCCAGCCTAAGGAAGTAAAATCCCCGGATGGGAGGTATTCTTTGAAAATCGGCATCTCCAAAGCCGACTGGGAAAAGGAGACCTTCAACATCTGGATACTGGTTGATGACAACGTTTGCGATCAAAAGAGGTTGCCCATGGACTTCACGTTGACCTGGTTCGACTTTCCCCTGACCGACAACACGCGACTTCGGGACGGCAACCGTTTTTCGGTGGTGCTGAGCGCTGTTCATCCTGAAGCAAGACGGGTTACGCTGGAGGTGATATGGTTTCCCAAAGGATACTTTACTGCGCGGGAGCGTCCGATCAACTACCAGAAGTTTCAGGAAATCTTGGGGCTTCAAGATGATACTACCCGATAATAAACCAAGGGAAAAGAACAGAAACATAGAAAACAGGTTAAAACTGTCAAGAATAAAGACCTGACTTTTCTTTGTTTCTTTGACAGGAAAATCAGGAGGAACAAATGGCGGCACCACAGCTATCTGAGTTGGAAAGCGAGCAGGAAATAGGACAACCGAAAAAGCTTTGTGCCTTGGTCATTGGGCATAAGAAAAGCTCTCCCGGTGCGGTCAACGAAAGGGCGGGCCTTAGTGAGTTCGATTTCAACGAGGACTTGGCCATCCGCATTGAAAAGAAGGTTAAGAAGACGGAAGTCCAGCGAATTTACAGAAGAACGTATAAGGGACTTCCTGATGATATAAACACTCTTGATCCTGATTTTATCGTCAGCCTTCATTGTAATGCCTTTAATGGAAGGGCATCAGGTACCGAAGTGCTTTACTATCACAAATCCGAAGATGGCAAGAAAATGGCCGAAATTCTTCTCAATCATCTTGTTGAACATCTAAAACTACCTAACAGAGGAATAAAGCCAAAGACGGCTGAAGATAGAGGTGGCCCTCTTTTGCGCTATACAAAGGCTCCCTGTGTTATTGCTGAACCATTTTTTATTGACAATGATAGTGATCTATCAAAGGCACAGGAAGATGAAGATATTGATGAGTTAGCGGTAGCCTATACAAAGGCTATTGAGAAAATTTCTCAAATTGTTTAAAAAGGCTATACACGAATCAGGTAT
Organism: Desulfobacteria bacterium; assembly: GCA_030145035.1. Lineage (GTDB taxonomy): Bacteria > Desulfobacterota > Desulfobacteria > Desulfobacterales. Next base: position 2,711 of record JAQYWL010000089.1, read on the forward strand.
TATAATACGTCCCGGAAATTGACAGATACCATTTACCAGAGGCATTGTCTATGAGCAGAACCTTGGGGCTTTGCCCCGATTATTTGAAAGGAGGCTATTATGCTAGTTTTTATCAGTGATTTGCATTTTGTGGATGAAACTGCAGGAAAACATAATATTCCGGCTTCGGCTTTCGAAAACTTTCTTGCCAATGTTGAAGTCCATGCAGATAAGGCTAAAGCTAAGGAGTTAAAGATCGTCTTTCTTGGTGATATATTTGATATCCTTCGAACCGAAGAATGGTTTAACGAAAAGGAAGTTGACCAGCCATGGGGAAACAATACAGCTAAAATGCGGGAAAGAGCCAGGGCAATCTTAAGCGAGATAGAGGAAAAAAACAGGGATACATTTAAACTCTTCGATCCGCCTGCTATTGGAAAACGTTTTGGGAATATTGAAGTGGAGACTGTCTATATACCGGGAAACCATGACCGGCTCTGCTGGTTGATAGACGACCTGAAAGGAAAAGTTATAGAACTTCTCGGCTTGAAAGATAGCAACCCGGAGAATTTCAAGCGCCACTTTTCCAATACTGAGTATGGGGTATACGCGCTGCACGGTCATTGCTTTGATAAATTCAACTACGAGGGAGGCCCGGGCCACACCGATAAAGACTACAAGCTTGTGCCTATTGGTGACCCTATAACAACGGAACTCATTGCCAAACTTCCTTATAAACTCATGAAAAATGTTGAAGCCAGCGGTAATCTAAGTGAAGAAGAGCAGGAAAATTTGAAAAGAAATTTTCAGGAGATTGAGAATGTGCGTCCATTCTCAGCGACCTTGAAATGGCTCCTCTATCAGGTGGAGGCCAACCGGGATCTAAAGGAGATTATCGAGGATACGGTTGACGAAGTGGTGAAAGAATTTCAAAAGCTGACATTTGTAAAAAAATGGTACGATCGTCATGATCAATGGTACAACCCCTTCGACACGGCTGACCAGATACAGGGTGTCCTTTACTTCCTTGAGAAATTCAAGGTTTTTTCCACGGGCAGGTTGTTGGACATTGCAGATAAGATCGCGGCCCTGTTTGGTGAAGATGAATTGCTTAAAGGAGCGGCAAATCTCTTCTCTAAGCTTGACAGCCGCATACAGTACATAGTGATGGGACACACCCATGACCCACTAAAAAAAGCACTTGCCCTGAATAGAAAAGGAGGAAGAATCTTCGAACATGTTTACCTTAATACAGGGACATGGCGTAAAAGATACCACGAATGCAGGGATGGGAGTGGCTTCATCGGCTGGAAGGACATGACCTATATGATGTTCTATACCCCGGAGGAAAAACCCAACCAGCACGGTTTGCCTGTCTTCGAATCATGGAGCGGCTCACTTAAACGGGAAGAATAGAACTTAGGGGCTTTGCCCCGCCCGGCTGGGGATCAAACTCAAAACGAGCGGAGATCGAGGCGGCTACCACGTTTCAGGCGCCGGCACAGGAGGTATACTATGAAACTTCTTCCATTGCATAAACTTGGAGCAAGAGAGATATCGGCTGGGGTCATTGACTTTGGGCTGTTTTTGCCCTGGGTATCGGCAAGCGAGGGCAATCGGCTCTGGGTCAAGGTCATCCACGAAAAAGACCAGTTCCTGCAAGCAATCCAGCCACTTAAGTTTGAACTCAATCACTCGGTTGATCTTGACTACGGCGATTATTGGTCTGTGCAGGTAGACATTAACTCGACTCCGAAGCCAGATGCCAAATCTGCATGGGGATCTCCTGGAAGGTACGTCTATCGGTATTGTCTTGAGAATCCAAATGTGCCGGAAAGGATCGATTGGATCATTGACCCCTTTGCCCGGGAGTTTGGCGTCGGCAAATTGTCTGCCTTTACCCTGGGATATGAGGCTTATAGTTGGAGCAATCAAGAAAATGTCTGGAAAACCCCGGCACTCGACGACCTTGTTTTATATGAGTTAATGATAAACGAATTCGGCGGTGATATCGACGGCACCATCATTCACCTGGATTATCTGGCGGACATGGGGATCAACTGCATCGAGGTGATGCCGGTTTCCAATGTTGCCAACACGGTGGACTGGGGCTTTTTACCGATTGGCTATTTTGGTGTTGATGAACGATTTGGTAAAAGGAAGGATCTGCAAAGGCTGATAGATGCGGCACACCAAAGAGGCATTGCGGTAATCCTGGACGCCGTGTACGGTCACACCAGCGAGAGCTTTCCTTATGCTTACGTTTACAAAAAGCTTGCATACCGCGAGAACCCCTTTATGGGTCCGTTCGCTAAGGATTATTTCGGCGAGAGCACGAACTTTCGCCGCGCATTTACGCGTGACTTCTTCTTCACAGTCAACCACCACTGGCTGGACTGCTACCATGCAGACGGTTTCCGCTATGATTGTGTGCCGAACTACTGGGATGGGCCTGTGGGACAGGGTTATGCCTGCCTGACCTATGAGACATATCAGATGGTAAAGGCAAAGCAGGGGGTTGCAGGATACTGGCAGCGGTTTGTTCAAAACGGAGATATCAATCTCATCCAGTGCGCTGAGCAATTGGAAGGCCCACGAGATGTCCTGGAGCAGACTTACAGTAACTGCACCTGGCAAAACGAGACATTAGGCGCGGCCAAACAGGTGGCCTGCGGAAATCAAAACGAACTGGCCAGTCTGGGGCTACGGCTGGGTCTTTCTGGCTATCCGGCAGAAGTTACCAATGACGACGATCGGATCAAAAAGACTGCGCTGCAGTACATTGAGAATCATGACCATTCCCGTTTTGTCTGTGATTTTCGCACAGTTTTTCGCGGCAACGAACTCTTGGGCGAGGGTGATCGGAGTCTGTGGTACAAAGTACAACCTTACCTGATAGGCATCTATATGGCCAAAGGCATTCCCTTGCTCTGGCAAGGCCAGGAGTTTGGCGAAAATTATTCCGTACCCGAACAGGGGTGGGGAAGAGTGCTGATGTTCCGGCCGGTGCGCTGGGACTATTTCTATGATCCCATTGGCAAGAACACGATTGCCCTTGTACGGAAGCTGATCAAATTACGTCGAACACATCCCCAGTTTCGCTATGGCGAGCATTTCTTCTACAATCATCATGCCCTGTACCAATCAAAGGGCCTCATGCTATTTTCGCGAAGATACAATAACAACTTCAGCCTGATTGCGCTCAATTTTGGTGACCAGGAGCAGACAGTGCCATTTGCTTTCCCATTCGGCGGCGATTATCGGGAAGAACTCCACGGACACGAAAATCTGAAAGACATTGTTTGCGAAGAGCAATCATGGCTTACTGTCCCAAGCAACTATGGGCGTGTCTGGACTTTACAATGAAAAGCTGATTTGCAGAATTGTTGCCCAAATTTGTGTCAAGGATCAATCAATCCTTAAACAATTTGCAATTTTTAAAAAATAGGGGGGGGGCTTCATTCTTGACAGGTAGGCTCTTTTGATGGACAGAGGTCATAATATCGTTTGATATAAAGGAGCAATTCCTTTATGGTACGACCACTGAGAATAGATCCTGCCTCTTACAACGGATGGGATGGAACGGGCGGATGTTGGGGATGCGAACTCGATGTAGACAACATGGAGAGAATTCTAAAATCCCTCGACTATGATACTAAGCTACTGAAGACCGCTGATGCCACCCGGAACAGAATCCTATCTTCACTCTATCGCGCGGCCGACAACCTGGTCGCTGATGATATCTTTGTTTTCTATTATTCGGGGCATGGGGGCAACAGCCGGATCTTAACGGAGACGAAGTGGATGGTAAGGATGAAACACTTGTTGCATATGACAGAGAAGTAATAGATGACAAGATTCACTATAGTGAATACGGACCTCTAACAGATGACTTTCGATCCCAGAAAGCCTTTGCTGTGATTTTTGCTCCTCCCGTTGAGGGACCGGTTGAGTTGCCGGTTATTGATTTTGCGCCGCATAAAGCAGAGATCACTCATCCAGGCCGGAAAGACTACTATAAAT
>JAQYWL010000553.1 GCA_030145035.1 Desulfobacteria bacterium
ATCTCTGAAACTGTATATCACGAGGTAGTAACCGCAGGGTTATCTATTGGGGCCAAGGATGCTGAAGTGGTGGACAAGTTCTGCCGCAGTAAAGAGATCACCATTTTCCCTTCAAAAGAACTAAAAGAGGTTTCCTTAAATGCGATCTCCGAACTACATCCGGGCGAATTAGAAACAATAAAAATGGCACTGCAAATTTATGCTGACCACATTTTATTGGATGACCTCGATGCCCGCGAGGTAGCTGAGATAAATATCAAAGAGCAATCAGGTACTACTATCGTGAAAGGGACATTAGGTATCCTGGCAGAATTGTATCAAAAAAACCTAATTTCCAAAGCACAATTTGAAGAATATCTTGAAGCGATAAAGAATCGAAGAGATATTTGGATAAGTTCGAATCTGTGCCACAAATTAATGGAAGCTTTGGAAGCTGGAACCCTCGATTGATATAATTGGATTCGGTAGTTCAATCGGTACCGTTTCATGTCCATGCTGGTAGGATAGGTCACTGAATTGACAGGAAAAAGATGAGGATCATTTATGCGGCTGATCTGCATGGTATTGAAGGGTTATATTCTGAGTTGTTTCGCCTTGCTCTCAATCGGCGGGCAGAAGCAATAATCACCGGCAATTCATCGAAAGGCACCAGCCTTACCTCACCTTGCACGGCCACATACATGAAGCGCCTTCATGTTCTGGAAGTTATTGGGACAAAATCGCCAATACCGTCTGCATCAATCCCGGCCAGGCGACCGGAGACCTCCATGCTGTTGTATTCGAGCTGGAAGATGTGCTGAATACAATAGATCATACCATCTTTGCATAAGTTGACCGCACAGGAGTTTCCATTTTTCAGACAGGATAAGCAAGACGGTGAGGATAGACAAGAATCGTCAGAGAGGGAGGGCCTCAACATTCAACCTGTTATGGGAACCAGGTCAAAATGATGATAAAAGTCCTGATCTTCATGGCAAATATATTTGCAGATGATGCGGCATTCGTTAGATCCGATACGGAGTGAAGCTTGCGCTAAATCCGAAATGTGAAGAACAATCATCGCCTATTGACAAAGAGGAGCCATGCATTATGTTAATAAGCTTTAGCCTATCTTTGCAGTAAGCCCATGATTGAAGTTGATTGTCTGACCAAGTATTTTGGCTCTGTTCCAGCCGTAGTGGACGTCTCCTTTCGGGTAGAAAAGGGTGAAATCGTCGGATTTCTCGGACCCAATGGTGCCGGCAAGACGACAACGATTCGAATGCTCAATGGGTTTTTCCCGCCTACATCCGGCTCTGCACGTATCAACGGCTTCGACGTATTTGACCGCTCCATAGATGTTCGAAGGCAACTCGGATACCTGCCCGAACACATACCTCTGTACAAAGAGATGAGAACAGAGGCCTATCTCAGGTTCGTAGCCGAGGTTAAAGGCGTGCCGGCAGGCCAGCGCCAAAGGGAGGTGGACCGTGTCATAGAGCAGTGCGGGCTGCGATCCGTGCGCAAAAAGTTTTTGGGTAAGCTATCTAAGGGATTTCAACAAAGGGTTGGTGTTGCCCAGGCCATTTTGAATGACCCTGACGTCCTGATCCTGGACGAGCCCACGATCGGTCTGGACCCGAAACAGATCATACAGATCCGGGAGTTGATAAAGAGTTTTGCCGGATATAAGACGGTCCTCCTGAGCACTCACATCCTTCCGGAGGTGAGCATGATTTGTCAAAGGGTTGTGATCATCAACGAGGGACGGATCGTGGCCGAAGATACCCCGGAAGGGCTGACCGGCAAGGATAAAACAAAGGTCGCTTTGGAGATAAAGGCACCCCGGGCTGAAACCCTAACAAGGCTTCGTGCTGTGCCGGGCGTTGCTGCCGTCTCTGCTGAGGCCCGGCCTGGAGGCCACACAGGCCGCTATGTGGTAGAGATGGAGCAGGGCAAGGATGTTCGAGACGCCATAGTTCAATCGATCGTGGGTGCAGGATGGTCACTCCTTGAAATGCACACGCTCCGGCTGAGTCTGGAAGATATTTTTATCCGTCTCGTAACCGAAGAGCAAGGCAGGGAGGAGGTATGAGAAGTTTTTATGCCATTTTCAAGCGGGAATTGTATGTCTATTTTTCATCCCCCATTGCTTATGTGGTGGTGACTATTTTTCTGCTTCTTTCCGGTTACTTCTTTTACAGTGCCTTTGCCTATTTCAGTATGATCAGCATGCAGGCCATGAGGATGCCAGGTGTTGGTGGGATCAATGTGACGGAGATGGTGTTGCATCCTACCTTCGGCAACATGAGTGTCATCATGCTCTTGATGATGCCCCTTTTGACTATGCGCCTTTTTGCCGAAGAGAAGAAGGCGGGTACTCTAGAATTGATGTTGAGCTATCCGGTCCGTGAAACCGAACTGCTTTTCGGAAAGTTCGCCGCCTGCATGGTGGTCTTTTTTATCATGCTTTTCCTGACCTGGCTCTATCCGTTCCTTTTGTGGTTGTATGCCAAGCCTGACATCGGCCCTATCGTAACGGGTTATCTGGGGCTTTTCTTGATGGGGGCTGCCTTTATCGCTTTAGGGCTTATGGTATCTTCCCTCACAGAAAACCAGATTGTAGCGGCAGCTATTTCCTTTGGGGCGATCCTGATGTTCTGGCTTATAGGCTGGTCCGAGGCCTTTGCGGGGCCCGCTTTGGGAAAAGTCCTTTCTCACCTTTCACTGCTTGGACACTTTGAAAACTTCTCAAAGGGTGTGATCGACACCCGTGACATGGTCTACTATATTAACTTTAACATTCTGTTTCTCTTTATGACCATGCGATCCCTGGAGTCGAAACGATGGCGAGGATAGAGCAGGCAAAACTCTTCACGGGCTTGGGATATGCGGGGTTCATTATCATCGTGGTCACGGCCATAGCCTATGGCATGATACCTGCCGCGCAAAGCTATACCTGGGTCGCATGGATCGTTGGCCTCCTGTGTCTGGTTGCTTATGTGGTTGGCAGCTTTAACACCATTCGAGACTATTTCAAGAAGCGATCAGCCCGACACGGGGTCAATGCCTTCATCCTGATTTTACTTGTTTTGGGCATCCTGGTTTTTGTGGAGGCCATTTCCGCCAGACACAGTGCGCGATTCGACCTCACAGTTAGCAAGCGATTCACCCTTTCAGAACAAACGTCAAAGATATTGAAGAACTTGGAAAAACCGGTCCGCATCACAGCCTTTTACCAGGAGGCGTCACCACAGGCCGAAGAGGCCAGGGGACTCCTTGACCAGTATGCTTACGCCTCACGGAAGATCTCTTTCAAGTTTGTGGATCCGGATCGGTTCCCTGGAGAGGCCAGACGTTACAAGATCACTGCTTACGGCACCCTAATACTCGGGTCAGAGACCCGTGAAGAGAAGATAACCCAGGCCACCGAGCAAGAACTGACCAACGCCCTGTTGCGAGTGACGCGGAAAGGGGAAAAGGTCGTCTACCTTACGACCGGACATGATGAAAAATCGACTGAGAACTATGGGAAGGACGGTTACAGCGGTGTAAAAAAAGCCATAGAGGACCAAAACTATGTGGTGCGAGACCTTCTTCTGATGCGAGCCGAGGAGGTACCGGCAGACGCCTCGGTGCTCATCATTGCAGGCCCCGGGAAAACCTTCTTCCCTGAAGAGATTTCCACCCTAAAGCGCTTCATTGATCAGGGAGGACATCTGTTGATCCTCATCGATCCGGAAACCGATACCGGCCTGAGAGGGTTTTTGAAATCGTGCGGCATTGAGGTAAGCCAAGACGTCATTGTGGATAAGCTGAGCAGGCTCTTTGGAGCCGATTATCTCACCCCCATTGTCTCTCAGTACGCTGGTTACCACCCCATCACCGAGAATTTCAAGGCGGCATCTTTCTTTCCACTTGCCAGATCTGTCAGCGCGGCAAAGGATTTGCCCCGGCACGTGCAAAACACAGAACTGGCCAAAACAGGGCCAAGCAGTTGGGCTGAGAGCGATCTTGTGATGCTCAAGAAAGGCCATGCCTCTTTTGACAACGAGAAGGATACCATGGGACCGATCCCGGTGGCCGTGGTCTCGACCATCCAGCACGAACCCAAGGAAGCAAAAGATAGTCAGGGCGAGGGTTTGGCCTCCGGCCCGGAGGGGCCTCCGGCCCGGAGGGGAGGGGGTGAAGACCCAACGGAAGAGCCCGATGACAAGAAGGATGCCCTGCGGCCAGCGAGAATTGTCGTGTTTGGAGATTCCGACTTTGCCGGCAATTCCTATCTGAACCTATCTGGTAACCGGGATCTTTTCATGAACACACTGAGCTGGTTGGCAGAAGAAGAGGACCTCATTGCCATTCGCCCGAAAAAGCGAGAAAGCCAGCCTGTCGTCCTCTCATATATCCAGGGCCGGGTCATATTCTGGGCTTCGGTTGTGCTGCTGCCCGCAACAGTGATGATCTTTGGTATTGTCGTCTTGCGCCTTAGAAGAATCGCCAAATGAATGGAAAAAAAATAGCCTTTTTTTCGATCATCCTGTTCTTGCTAGTGGGTTTCTATTATTTTTATGAGGTCCGCTATACAGGAAAACAAAAAGAAAGGGCCGCCTCATCCAGGAAGGTTTTGAACATCAAAGACCACGACATTGAGTGTATACGTATTAAGAAGCCCAAGGAGACGGTAGTGCTCGAAAAAAGGGACAAGGAGTGGTTTTTGGTAGAACCGATCAAGGTGCGGGCTGACACATTGGCGGTTGACCAGATCATCAACACACTGGCAAACGCAACCTGGGAACGAGAGATCACCCCCATTCCCGAGGATCTGGCCGACTTCGGTCTTGCCGATCCCGAGATAGAGGTGGCGCTTTCCGCCAAAGGGTTCTCTGAGCACTGCAAGGTCCTGATAGGGGCGGAAAATCCCACGGGAAACATGCGGTATGTAAGGGTGGATCAGGAGGGAGGAGTGCTACTGGTACATGCTCGCTTAAAAGATGTCTTGGAAAAGACCCCTCATGATCTCCGCGACAAGCATGTCCTTCGATTTAAAGAAGACGATGTTTTCAAGATCGTGTGGCGTGCTGATGAGAAGACCTTTGTGGCCGAGAAAAAAGAAAATAAGTGGGTACTAATTGAGCCTGCCGGCAAAAAGATCACGGAGAGTGAAATCAGGAGCCTTGTTTGGCGACTAAAAGGCCTGAAGTTCAAAAAAATATATGAAAAACCAGAGCATCCCGTTTCATACTACGGCCTGGACAAACCCTATGGCATGATCAGAGTCATGGATCAGGAGCAACAGATTATTGGGGGCCTGAGCTTCGGGATGAAAAAAGAGCCCGCAGTCTCATACTATGCGAGGGCCGAGGCGGGCGACACGGTGTATGAGCTTTCTTACGACTTTATGAAGGACCTTCCAGAATCAGAAGAAGAAAAGGGGAAAGAGCAAGCAAAAGGATGACAGCTAAACGGGACTACTATGAAATTCTCGGCGTTGACCGCAATGCCGGTGATGATGCAATGAAGACCAGTTACCGAAAGCTCGCCTTGAAATACCACCCGGACCGCAACCCTGGTGATAAGGAGGCCGAGGAGAGATTCAAGGAGGCTGCTGAGGCCTATGAGGTACTCAGGGATTCCGAGAAAAGAAACATCTATGACCACTATGGGCATCAGGGTCTTCAAGGGACAGGTTTTTCCGGATTCCGGGGATTCGAAGACATATTCTCAAGCTTCAGTGACATCTTTGAGAACTTCTTTGGCTTCGGGACCGGTAGACGCTCCGGAACGGCATCACGCCGGGGGGCGGATCTCAGATATGACCTGACGATCAGCTTTATGGATGCTGCCTTTGGGGTGGAGACCGAGATCGAAATCGAAAAACTCGAAAGCTGCCTTACCTGCCAGGCCACAGGATGTGAACCCGGAACTTACCCGGAAGACTGCCGCGCATGCGGTGGAACCGGACAAATCAGCCGAACCCAGGGTTTTTTCAGCATCAGAACCACCTGTCCCCATTGTCGCGGCGAGGGCCGAAGCATATCCCGCCCATGTCCTGAGTGCCGTGGAACAGGGCAAGTCGAGCGTAGAAAGAAGGTCTCTGCTAGGATCCCCCCTGGGGTGGATACCGGCTCAAGGCTACGACTTGCCGGTGAAGGGGAAAGCGGTAGCCGGGGTGGGCTACCAGGAGACCTGTATGTTTTTATCCATGTGAAGCCCCATGACTTTTTCGAGCGCAACAACAATGACATCATCTGCCAGGTTCCTATCTCCTTTGCCCAGGCGGCGCTTGGCGCCGATATCGATGTGCCGACCCTGACAGGAGAAAAGAAGCTCCGCATCCCCAAGGGGACCCAGCCAGGCGAGGTGTTTCGGTTCAAAGGCGAAGGGATCCCCTCTCTGAGGGGTTACGGAAGGGGAGATCAGATCATACAGGTGCTGGTAAAGACGCCTACGGGTCTCTCCAAGAAACAGGAAACCCTCCTGAAAGAGTTCGCAAGATTAGAGTCTGCCAAGCTATCCACGAAGATCAAGAAGATGTTTAAGCACTGAAGCGAGAACAAGGGGCTTCGCCCCAATTGGAGTATTGGAGTACTCCATCATTCCACGTGGATTGCACAAGTTAACCGTCACTAAAACCTCTCTGATTTCATTAAGTTGTAGAAATTGCGAAACGAAAATTTATAATATCTCCGTCTTGAACAACGTAGGTCTTTCCCTCAAGGCGAACCTTGCCCTCTTTTTTGGCTTGCTGGTATGTGCCTGCGGCCATCAGGTCGTCATAGGCGAGCACCTCGGCGCGGATAAAGCCCTTTTTCATGTCCGAGTGAATCACCTCAGCCGCATCCAGGGCCGTCGTCTCTCTGGGGATCAACCAACAACGCACTTCATCGTGGACCACCGTGAAAAATGCAATCAGCCCGAGCACGTTGCACGAATGCTGAATCACCCTGTCCATGGCCGAGCTCTTGATGTGGTAAGCGGTCAAAAACTCTGCGGCCTCTTCAGGGGATAACTCTGCAAGCTCCATCTCCAGCTTGCCCCGGACCACGAGTGGATTGTAAAGTTCGGGAGGTTCCTCCCATTGCGGAGGGCTTTCGTCTTCATCGTCGTTATTGAAAAGCACGAGGACCGGTTTGGCTGAAAGAAGCGTATACCCCTTCAACAGGTGAGCAGTAGCCAGTTCAGGATCGTCCCGCAAAGGCCTCTGGGCTTCAAGCAGCCGGAGGCAGGCTTCAAGCAGCCGGCGCTCCTCGGCGCTTATCTTCTTGCCGCGCTTTTTGTCAAGATCGAGACGTTCGATCCGCTTTTCAACCACCACAAGATCGGCAAAGATCATGTCGGTTTCAAGCTTCAGAAAATCGTCTCGCGGGTGAGGCGCATCTCCGCCTCGTCGATGAAAATTTCGCACCACGTGGATCAGGGCATCACAGGGGCGGACTTCATTCCAAAAGCTCTCATCACCCTGCCCATGCAGGCTGTAAGCCTCTGTGCCGTATGGAAGCAGGTATTCGACACGAGCATAGACGGTCTTCGCGGGTTTGAAGAGCCTGTTCAAGGCATCGACCCTCTGGTCCGGCACCCGGACAGTAGCAATGCGATGCCCTTTCTGGGCCCCCTCTTCAGACTTGCTCCGGGTCAAGGTCTGGAAAATGGTCGACTTACCTGATCCGGGAAGACCTATGATCCCAAGTCTCATCTTTTTTGCGTAGCTCTCCTAATAGGTTTGCAATAGGGTATCATAACATCGTGCTCATTTCCATATTGCCACCTTACCTTTCGAGTTCTATTCCCTTCTTGCTGACCCGCGCCCGAAAATTGGACGCAACTGAGCGGTCAGCTTCAATGGCAAGAGGGGTCAGACATGAAAATAGAAGTTTACAATTGCTGCAACATCTGGAACTTAGTTCGCTTCGCTCACAATTGGAATGTTGGAATACTGGAATGATGGAATAATGGGTTCTGGGAAAATGGGACAGTGGCTTATTGGCAAAATCTCTCTTGACAGGGAAGCTAATAAATGTGTAACTTCCTTTAAAAACCAACATTCCAATATTCCACCATTCCATTATTCCATGCGCCAGGCAAAAAACCGAGGCCTCGAAAACCTCCTATATTTTCAATAAGTTGTAGAAATTCCGAGACGTTTACAGCATCACCTGCCGGGGAAATAATAGAGAGGATAGGCGAGAAGACATCTTTTTTCTGACGAAGATCGGAAAAAATTCCTTGTGGAACTTACCGCGTTAATTGACAGGATCAAATCGCACCCGGACTACGCCAAGGTCGGCATGATCTTGTGCCACAACGGGGTGGTGAGAGGGACTTCCCGGGACGGACAACGTGTTTCAGGCCTAACCGTTACGGTTGATCGCGAGGCCCTGGACGTCATCCTTGCTGAACAAAGGCAGAGACCAGGTATTGTAGATATACTGGTGGAGTTTCGGGAAGGGTCGCTTAAAGTCGGCGATGACCTCATGTTTATTGTGGTGGCCGGTGACTTGCGAGACCATGTCATTCCGGTGCTGGAGGATACCCTGAACGCGATCAAAAAACGGGTGACCCGCAAGATAGAGCACTTCGTGTAAGAGGGGGGACTTAAGACTTCCTGGAGCCTCTGTGAAGTCTGTGAAAACTGAACTTAGGGGCTTTGCACCAATTGGAGTACTGGAGTATTGGAGTGATGGGTTTAGAGGAAAACAAAAATTCTTCCGCTCTTCCTACCCACTACTCCAGTACTCCAACACTCCATTCCTCCAGAAGCGGATAGAAATTTTGAGATACATAAACAGGCCGTGATCAGTTATGTAAACAGAGTTACACTGTTATACGAGGGAAGCTTATGCCAACATTCACCCATCTTGATGAGGAAGGGCGGGTTCGCATGGTCGACGTATCCGAAAAGGCCGCCACGGTCCGGGAGGCAGTGGCCCAGGGTATCATTACTATGCAGCCCGAGACCTTTGACCTGATCACGGAGCAAAAGGTAAGAAAGGGAAATGTCCTCGAAACCGCACGCATCGCAGGCATTATGGCTGCGAAAAGAACCGCAGAACTCATTCCCATGTGTCATCCCCTCTCCATCACACACGTGCAGATCGATTTTTTCCCGCATCCCGACACCAATAGTATGCGGATAGAGGCAGTTGTGCGGGTGGTCGGGCAAACCGGTGTGGAAATGGAAGCCCTGACAGCGGTGTCGATCGCTGCCTTGACCATCTACGACATGTGCAAGTCATACGACCGCGCCATGACCATCTCTGATGTCTACCTGCTCAAAAAATCCGGGGGCAAAAGCGGCACGTTTGTGAGGGAATAATCAATGTCATTAACTTAAGAACCAAATCTCCCCCCTTTGTAAAAGGGGGGTCGGGGGGGATTTGATGCAACCCGCCGAAATCCCCCTAAATCCCCCTTTGATAAAGAGGGATTTTAAGGAAATAATGATGAAGTACGCTTTTACCTACGATGTGGCCGAATTTGTAGAAGGCCGCTTTCAAGAAACCCAGGTAGCAGCCATCCAGGAGGTTCCTTTAACGATCTATCTTAATGGTCATGAGGTGGTCACCCTGCTGTGTACGGGAAAGTACCCCAAGTTTTTGGCCTTGGGATTCTTAAAGTCTGACGGCCTCATTACAGATCGGAAGCAACTAAAGGGTATTCGCGTTGAGGAAGAGCCTGAAAGGTTTAAGGTGCACGTTGAGACATCTTATGATCCCTTCAAGCTCCAACGTTTGGAGCGCTCTATTACCTCCGGGTGCGGCAAGGGGACAAATTTTGAGCGTAATGTAGAAACCATTTCCTCGAAAACTGTTGCGGCAAAGCTGACCGTGACACCAGAGCAGATCTTGCAGTTGGCAACTGAACTCGACGAACGATCCACCCTTTACAGGGCTACCAGGGGATGCCATAACGCCTCGCTTGCCACATCGGAAAAGATCCTGATCTTCCGGGAAGATATAGGCAGGCACAATGCCATTGACATGATTTGCGGACAATGCTTCTTGGATAACATCCCCACCGAGGACAAACTCATCGTGTCTACCGGTCGTATTGCCTCAGAGATTCTCTTGAAGGCCATACGACTGGGGGTGCCTATCCTTGTATCCGGCTCGGGTGCGACGCGATTCTCCATTGACCTGGCCCGAAGAATCAATATGACAGTCGTCGGACAGGTGCGACAGGGTCGTATGGTCGTTTACAATCATGGAGGTAGAATAGCGGGGTTGTGACTGACAAGGAATTTTTCAAAGTGACCTCCCTGGGGACCGTACTCGAACTGATTCGCACCTTTCCGTGTGTCAATGACGAGGTCCTGCCATTAAATCAGTGTGCCGGCCGCATTCTATCCCGGGATATCGTCTCCAGGATCGATCTTCCGGAATTCAAGCGTGCGACCATGGATGGCTATGCGGTCTATGCCGAAGACACCCACGGCGCGTCATCGACCCGGCCCGCCTTCCTCAGCGTAATCGGTGAAGTGCCCATGGGCGCGGCCAGCCA
>JAQYWL010000184.1 GCA_030145035.1 Desulfobacteria bacterium
AGCTTTTCAAATTCCCTTTCTACGCGTCTTTCTTGAGGGAGAAAAACAGGTGTAAACTCTGGGAACATCCGTGAAATTGTGAGATTCTCCGTAGAGGTAGAGACAAAGGGCAAGGAGTTGCTCTATGAGAAAAAAGAGAAAACTGGCAATCAATAGAGAGTGGTGCAAAGGTTGTGGCATCTGTGTTGCTTTCTGTCCAAAGGAGGTTCTGGTTTTGGACGAACAGGGAAAGGCTTGCTGGGCCCATCCTGAGAAGTGTAAAAATTGCGGGCTTTGTGAATTGAGATGCCCGGATGTGGCTATAGAATTGGTGTAGAGGAGAAATCAATGCGGGCAGATGTGAGATTTATGCAAGGCAACGAAGCCATCGTGGAAGGGGCTCTTTACGCAGGGCTCCATTTTTATGCGGGTTATCCTATCACGCCATCCACCGAGATTACCGAGATCTTATCTGAAAGACTCCCCGGGACTGGTGGAAAATTCATCCAGATGGAAGACGAAATCGCGTCAATGTGCGCCATAATCGGCGCATCTTTGACCGGCTTTAAGGTAATGACTGCTACCAGCGGGCCCGGCTTTTCCCTGATGCAGGAAGCCATTGGATATGCAGTCATGACCGAGGTCCCTTCGGTGGTGGTCAACGTGCAGCGGGGAGGCCCCGGTACAGGTTTGCCCACATCTGTGGCCCAGGGAGACGTCATGCAGGCCAGATGGGGCACCCATGGTGACCACTCCATCATCGGGCTTACCGCATCCAGTGTGCAGGACGCGTTTCTCATGACGGTTGAAGCGTTTAACCTGGCTGAAACATTTCGGACGCCTGTTATTCTTTTGTTTGACGAGCTTGTGGGCCACATGCGCGAAAAGGTGGTGATTCCACAGCCCGGCGAGATTGAAGTAGTTGAACGGCTTCGCACTTCAGTGCCTCAAGGGACCAATTACCATCCCTACCTGGTGCGTGAAGACGGCAGGCTTCCCATAAGCGACTTCGGAGGGGTGCATCGTTACAATGTGACCGGTTTGGTCCATGACATGTGGGGTTTTCCATCCAGCGACCCGAAAGTCGCATATGATCTCATTCACCATTTAGTGGACAAGTTGGAGCATCGGGCGGATACCATCGCTCATTACAAGGAGTATTTTACCGAGGACGCGGAAGTTCTCTTGATCTCCTACGGAAGCTCCGCGAGGAGTGCGCTTCACATGGTGGAGGACCGTCGCAAACGAGGGGTCAAGGTGGGGCTGCTTGAGCTTCAGAGCCTCTGGCCCTTCCCCGGAGAAACTGTGCGAAAAAAGTGCGAAGGGCGAAGCCATGTGTTGGTTGTTGAGATGAATATGGGCCAGATTTACCAGGAAGTGAAAAAAGCCGTATCCAAACCTGAAAAGGTGTTTCTTGCTAACCGATTTGACGGGGTTTTCATCTCGCCCGCAGACATCTTGCGACTACTGAATGTGATACAGGGGAAAGGGGTATAGGATGGCAGTCAAAGATTATCTGCGCCAACGTTTCTTTCCGCAAATTTGGTGCCCCGGATGCGGCCATGGTATTGTCATGGCAAACATGATACGAGCAATTGAGCGGCTTAGGCTGAAAAAAGACGAGATTGTGGTCGTTTCCGGGATTGGATGTTCTTCCCGCATGCCGGGGTACCTCGACTTTCATACGCTCCACACGCTTCACGGCAGAGCACTTGCTTTTGCCACAGGAGCGAAGATGAGTCATCCCAAACTGACTGTCATCGTACCCATGGGCGATGGCGACGCGCTGGCGATAGGGGGCAATCATTTCATCCATGCCGCACGCCGCAACATGGACCTGACAGCCATCATCATGAATAACAGCATATACGGTATGACAGGTGGGCAGTCTTCTCCTATGACACCATTTGGCAAGAAGGCCACAACAGCCACCTCCGGAACAATTGACCATGCTTTTGACTTTGTTGGATTGGCCAGGGGAGCGGGCGCTTCCTTTGTGGCCAGAACGACAACCTATCATGCCAAGGAAATGATCAAGATAATTGCGAAGGCAATCAAGCATAAAGGCTTTGCAGTGGTTGAAGTGATGTCCCAATGTCCAACCTACTATGGCAGAAAAAACAAGCTTGGGAGTGCGGTTGATATGATGAAACGCTTCAAAGAAGGTACCGCTCTTATCGGATCCAAGAAAAAAGCTAAACATCCCGATCTGATTGAACGGGGCATTTTCGTAGATGAGGAACGCCCGGAATACTCAACGTCCTATTTGGAACTAATTGAACGTCTCGGAAATTCTACAACTTATTGAAATGGTAGATATTTATGGACGCTATTGCAAATTCGATTATTCCAATTGTGAGCGAAGCGAACTAACTTGAAGATACCGGGTCGACAAATCGAGACAGGCAAAGTAGCCCGGAGGTAATCAATTATGAATACTAAACGAATTGTTTTCAGCGGCTCCGGAGGACAGGGCGTTATTACGGCTGCCATTATTTTGGCCGAGGCCGCGGTAATATACGAGGGTTTGAACGCCGTTCAAACACAGTCCTATGGCCCGGAGGCTCGTGGTGGCGCCACGAAAGCCGATGTTGTTATATCGGAGGAACCTATTCACTACCCAAAGGTCATTCACCCCCACATCTTGGTTTGTCTGACCCAGAAGGCGTACAACAATTTCTCGGGGATTATCCACCCCGGGGGCCTATTGTTGACCGATAGTCATTATGTCAAACAAGAACGCAAAGTAGATGCCCGCCGGGTGGAATTGGGCATGTACAGGGCGGTTATGGATAAAATCGGAAAACCCATTGCATTCAACATCTGTATGCTTGGAGCAATGACACGGTTGACCGGCTTGGTCAGGGCTGAATCGATCATGGAAGTGTTGGAAACGAAGATCCCGGTTGACTTTCTGGAAATAAACAAGAGGGCTCTGGAAATAGGACTGCAACTTGCAGAGACCCATCAATAGTCTGAGCATTCGACGGGAGAGAGATTATGATGAAGGTACCACTTTTAGACCTGAAGGCACAATACCGGAGCATCAAGGATGAGGTCCTAACAGCGACCCGGGAGCTTTACGAGACCCAGCGCTTTATCCTCGGGCCAGAGGTTGAGAAGCTGGAGGAACGGGTTGCCCGGTATTGCCACACCGAATATGCGGTTGGTGTGTCATCCGGAACAGATGCTCTGCTGATCTCATTGATGGCTGCTGGAATTGGCCCTGGGGATGAGGTTATCACCTCGCCATATACATTCTTTGCCACGGTAGGGTCGATTGCACGCGTGGGTGCCACGCCTGTTTTTGTTGATATAGAAGAAGATACGTACAATATCGACCCGCGAGCGGTAGGTGATAAGATAACAAAGCAGACCAAAGCAATGATTCCCGTACATCTGTACGGTCAATGCTGCGACATGGACCCGATTTTGGAACTGGCGCATGCCCATGATATCATGGTCATTGAGGATGCAGCCCAGGCCATAGGTGCGGAATATAAGGGTAGAAGGGCAGGTTCTATGGGTGATATGGGCTGTTTTTCATTCTTTCCGTCCAAGAACCTTGGGGCCTTTGGTGATGGTGGGATGGTAACCACGTCTTCGGATATCTTGTATCAGAAGCTGAAGATTCTGCGCGTACATGGTTCAGACCCTAAGTATTATCATAAGGTTATCGGCGGAAACTTTCGGTTGGACGCCCTTCAGGCAGCAATCATCCTTGTAAAGTTGCATTATCTGGACG
>JAQYWL010000261.1 GCA_030145035.1 Desulfobacteria bacterium
ATAACCCAGCCCGGCATTTTCTTGTTAAACGGTTCTTGAACAACCTCAGGGTTGTCTTCAGGTGTCCCAAAGACCTTGTGAGCCAACTGTTCCGGGTCATCAATCCTCCATATTTCATCAATGTCAAGGATTGCAAAGGGCTTTCCCTTAAGTCTAAGAAGCAACCTGTCTCCGACTGTAACACCCAGGTCTTTAAGTTCCTCTTCAGTGATATCAAAGACAAGAGGATAAGGGAAAATCCAATTATTTAACAGCCTTCTCTCCTTTAAAATCCTATCGACCTCTGCTTTTTTCATTGACCCTTCAACAGGAGAAAAGAAACCATAGCAGGTGGACATGATCTCCCGGTAAACATTTCTCACCGGAGTGCCATTTTCGTCCACAGTGGCCTTAATATCGTATGATGCATTACAACTCTGTGCCAACTTCTTACCCAACGCAGGGTCTCTTACAACCCTTTCTTCAAGTCTGCCTCCATGAGGCGCTGGCCTTTCTATCAATATCGACATTGCATACCTCCTTACTTTTTCTTGCTATCTTAAAATAAATCACCGTTTCGGCAACTATGACCCATCCAGAATGTCAAGGCAAAAACCAAGAAATTCTAAACTTTGAACTTAGCTCCGCAACATGTGTCCTCTGGCTATCCCCGACTTCTCCTCCTTTCGTGTGATTTTTTCTATCTTTTCATATTTCCTTCTAATCATTGCAAATAAAACAGAAAAACGGATCGTTTCTTTTAGTACAACCCCTCCATTTTGTCAAGGACAAAATTCGTAACTTCTCAATAGCTTGAGGATTGCGCCTGTCTCACTCCCCGCTCTCCCTCTGGGGGGCAATGCTGTTGAATTAAGGCAAGCTTTTCGGGCGGGGATAAACCCCGCCCCTACGAACTGCACCTCCAAATGTGTGCAGGGACCAGCGTTCGTGTCCGCTCGCGAGCGTGTAGGGGCGGGGTTTATCCCCGCCCGAGGGGGTGAAGGCGGGATCAGAAAGGAAGGCGGCGGCTACTTACGCCAGAATTCAGGTACAAACAGGACTAGAACCGTGTAGATTTCCAGTCGCCCTAAGAGCATACACAGGATAAGCAACCACTTGCCCAACACCGGGATATGGGCATAGTTATCGGTGGGGCCTACCATTCCCAGCCCCGGCCCTATGTTTCCAATGGTGGCTGCAACAGCGGCAAAAGAGGTCACCACATCGACCCCCATAGCGGCAAGAAGAAAAGAGCACACGATAAAGAGACCCAGGTAAAGCATGAAATATCCCCATATGCTGTGGAGGACTTCGTTCGATACGGGGCGACCTCCCAGTTTGACCTGTGTGACTGCATGGGGGTGAATCAGGCAGAAAAGCTGTTTATACGAATGCTTCAAAAGGAGCATTATGCGCAGGCACTTCATCCCGCCGCCAGTGGAGCCTGCCGAGGCCCCCAGAAACATGCAAAAAAGCAATATGTTTTGGGAAAGAGAGGGCCACTTTTCAAAATCGGCCGTGGTGTATCCGGTCGTCGTAATGATGGAGATTACCTGGAAGGCCCCAAAACGCAATGCCTCCGAACAAGTCTCATACACTGTATGATAGACGTTGAAGCTGACTGTAAGAACAAAAATCACAACCGCGCCCATGAAAAAACGAAATTCCGGGTTGCGCCAGAATACCCGGAGATCTCCCTTCAGGAATTGATAATGAAGGGAGAAATTGATTCCGGCAAACAGCATGAAGAGAATGACCACCGTATCGATGTACGGACTGTGATACGACCCAATGGAGGCATTTTGTGTGGAGAATCCTCCGGTGGCCATGGTCCCAAAGGTGTGGCAAAGGGCTTCAAACAGGTTCATACCGCCCAGCATCAGCAACAGGGTCTCTGCTGCGGAAAAAAGCAGATAGACCTTCCACAGGACCATGGCCGTGTCCCTTATCCGGGGCTTTAGCTTATCAGGCACAGGTCCCGGGACTTCTGCCTTGTAAAGCTGCATGCCACCGACGCCCAGCAACGGCAGGATGGCCAGAGAAAGCACAATAATCCCCATCCCACCCAGCCATTGGGTAAGGCTCCTCCAGAAGAGAAATCCTCGCGGGACTATCTCTATGTTCATCAGCACCGAAGCCCCTGTGGTCGTAAAACCCGAAATAGATTCAAAAAAGGCATCAGCAAAGGTGCTGAACACGCCCCCCCAATAATATGGGAGTGCCCCAAAAAAACCGGCAGCCGTCCACCCGATGGCCACCACGCCCATCCCCTCCCGGTGGCTCATGATCTCGCCCCTGGCGCTTCTGAAGACAAAATAGAGTACGAGGCCACTCCCCAGGGTGACCGCCATCGATTTCAACAGGGGCATAACACTTTCGTCCTGGTAGTAAAGGCCGAAAAGGAGCGGAAAGACCATGGTCAGGCCGAGAAAGAAGGTCAAAATCCCTACCAGGTGGAGGGTGTATGGCAGGCGCATTTAGAAGTACTCCAGCTTAACCATGAGGGCCTTCTCAACCTGTGGGATGGCTTGGCGGGTAGAGAAGATGATGGTCCGATCCTGTGGCACGATGACGCTGTCGCCTGTCGGGATAATAACTTCGTCTCCACGTATGATAGCCACGACCAGGGCGCCCCTGGGAAACTGGATCTGCCGGAGAGGTTTTCCCACAATATCGGAGGTTTCCAGTGCAACAGCCTCAAGGACTTCAGCCTCTTCCCCTTTGAGCGCCATGGCAGACAGAACTTTGCCCCGGCGAACGTGTTGCAGGATGGTATTGATCGCAGCAAGTCTGGGGCTAACGATGTGTTCAAGGCCGATGGCAGAAACTAAAGGAAAGTAGCTAAACTTACTAATGCGGGTTACGGTCTTGAGCGCTCCCATCCGTTTGGCAAGAAGGGATATCAGAATGTTCGTTTCCTCGTCTCCTGTCAGCGTTGCCACCACATCCATATCCTGGATGTTTTCTTCCTGAAGGAGTCTCTGGTCGGAGCCATCCCCCTGGAGGACGACGACCTTATCAAGATGTTCTACCAACTCCCGGCAGCGATCGGGGTCTTTTTCAATCAGCTTGGTATGTATGGAGAGCCTTTCCAGGGCCTGGGCCAACTTCAGACCAAGGTTTCCGCCTCCTACCAGGAGGACGTGGTTAAAGGGTTCAGCCCGCTTCCCGAAAATCTTCAAGGCCTCCTTCAGTTCATTTTCCCCTGAAACAAAGTAGATCAGGTCCCCTTTTAGGAGATGGTCCTCCCCGGAGGGGATAATGAGTTTTTCATTCCTGATAATGGCTGCCACAAGGATTTTCTTGTCGCCCGTCCTATGTACTAGATCAATTAGCCTGATCCCACACACCGAGCAACTCCCGCCCAGGCGCACCCCAATGAGCTTGATGCGGCCGTCGGCAAATTCACCCACATCTACAGCCCCGGGAACTTGCAGCAGCCTCTCAACCGTCTTGACCGCCTCGGCCCCCGGATTTATCATCACATCGATGCGATAGGGATCATGCTTTAAGGCATCCTGATACATGAGATATTCTTCGCCTCTGATACGGGTCAGCTTGATGGTTGCGGGGGAAAGGATGTTGGCAAAAAGGGAGGCCACCAGGTTGGTCTCGTCGCTGTTGGTGACAGCCAGCAAGATATCGGCCCCTTTTATGCCCGCTTGTTCAAGGATAGCCGGGCTGCTTCCACAGCCCTCGATGGTTTGGACATCCAGATTTTCAGAAATACGGCGCAAAGCGTCCGCATTTTTCTCAATAACGATTACATCCTTGTCTTCCAGGGAGAGGCGGCTGGCAGTGTGGAAACCAACCTCACCCGCGCCAACAATAATAATCTTCACCGAAATCGCTCCTACAGCACTTTTTATTATCCGTCCGTCAAATACTACAGCACCTGCACCCTGTCAACGATGCATGGATGGCAGGAGGTAGCAGCCAGCAGAGGCCGACGGTCAGAGGCAGTCTTAATGAACATCTGCCTGTTTTTTGGTTCTTGCTTCTTTGGAGTTAATCCCTGGCCCAGACCCTGGCCCAGACCGGGAGTATAAGGTTAGTGGATTAATTTAAGCACGTAGCGCCAGGGCAGGCCTGGAGTATAGGCTTAGTAGATTAATTTGAGCGTGTAGCGCCCCTGGCCCAGACCGGCTTTGCTTTGCATCTGCATTTTCGATTCGCTGTCGCGCCAGGGCGGGCAGGGCAGGCCGTAAGGATTTTATTCCCACCGTTGAATAAAAGGCTTACGCCTTAACTCCTGTACTGTTGTTGCTTACTGCTTGCTGATGAAAGGAAACGCGGGTCAACTGAATGTTTCTGAAACGGATGAGTGTTTTCTAATAAGACGATACTTATATCGTGCATGATTTGCTCCAAGCGAGGACTCCGCTCTTTAGACAGATATTCTCTTACCACAGTCACTTTCTCAACCAGGTACGACTCGTATCCGATGGAAGGTGGCGCTTGTCGGTGAGAGGTATCATTCAGGGCGGGGTTTACCCCCGCCCGGACCCTAAAACCTCTGGGGTGAATGCTGTTGAGTCAAATTACCACCACCAGGCGGTGGCTTGTTTTATTGGTCCTGAAAGGTACCTTGGTTTAGATGCCTACAGTCCGAAGAGATAACAGGTTACAAATTCTGCAATCGACTTCGTTATGACTCACAGGATGGGTGCCATGGACAAACTTGTTTGTCCGTGCCCGTTTTCGACTCGATAATGGAACCTCCAGGTATCAGAAAAACTTGAAAAATGGACATGACCGGAATCATTGAAGTACTAAACCGTTTTTCTTCTTTGTTACTTCATATCGACATCTTTCACACGGACAAACAAGTTTGTCCATGGCACCACAGGTATTCACAATGGTGTGTTGTTAAACCAAATCGGAAGCTCAATCATAATCCATGTCTTATCCTTAACCTTACTATTCCATAATTCTCATAACGGTAGAACCTTCTTATGATACCACTACCAGAGGTAGTGGTTTAGGCCGATTAATCAAAAACTGATCCCCAAGGCTTCATACAATCTTTCAAAATTGACCTTTTCTTCGATCAGGCGAATACCGCAATAAACCTTTTCTTTTTCTCTGAGGCGAAGCTTGCGCGAGACCTCTTGGACCTTTTTTGCCACAGAATAGGTGTCGTCCCGGACCACGACAATCGGCACACCCCTCATTTCAGCTCTGGAGATCACAATTTCATTCGGGTAAAGATTGCCGGTCAGGATGAGACATTGGGTCGCGGCCTCAATGGCGGCAAGCTGGATATCGGCCCGATCACCCCCCACGATCACGGCATTGTTTCTTGCCTTTCTCATATACTCGAGGGCACGGTCCACCTGCATTCCGCCAATCAGAAAGTGCTCGATCAGACCATCCAGCTTGTTTCGGCAGCAGAGCACATCGCCGGCAAGGGCCTCCACAACATCTCCGATCATCACGGAGCCCAGCACAGCGTCATAAGGAAGGATGCCAAAGACCGGGATGCCTTTTCGTTCCAGGAGCGGGACAATTAAGTCCTGGAGCTTTTCAGCATAACCTGCGTGTACTCTGTTCACGATGACCCCCAGGAGCCGTGTCCCGAGGCGCTCGTGGGTAGCCAAAACCCCGTCCAGATAGAGTTGTTTCTCGTAGTGATCCACAAGAAGGACACGGGCATTGAGTTTTTCGATCAGGTCATACCCTGATATATTAAGAATTTTGCCCGACTCAAGTTTGCCTGCCCCGCCAATGAGCACCACATCTTTTCCTTTCGACACTTGTTCAAAGGCATCTAAAACCTTCTCCTCCAGTCCCAGGACTTCTCCCCTGCAGCATTCCACCATCAGGTCGTGCGTCATAACGACTGGGCAAAGCGTTTCCAAAGGATCCTTCAACATGAGCACCCTATAGATGAACCACGCGTCTTTGTCGGTCAGCACGCCGTCTATCCTGATCGGCAAGCGGCCAAAGGGCTTGAAGTAGCCTACCTTTAACCCGTCTTTGAGGAATCGCTGACCTAGCCCCATGACCATTAGATTTTTACCTGAATATGCCGGTGTGGATCCTACATATACAGAAACCATTTCTTTTGCCCCCTCATCGTCATTGGTCATTGGTCATTGGTCATTGGTCATTGGTTATTGGTTATTGGTTATTGGTTATTCGTTATTCGTTACTCCAAACTGAGAGCTCGGTCATAACTTGGCCAGTATTCATAATGAACCACGAAGGACACGAAGGGACACGAAGATCAAATTTCTAAAGATTCTTTAGTGTACTTCGTGCCCTTCGTGGTAATAAAACCATATCGGAAAACAAAACCTGCCGAAGTTATAACCGAAGCCCCAAACTGAGCTAAAGTGCCTAAAGCTGGAAATCCAAAATCCCCAATCCAAAATCCCCAATCGACTAATCTTATTCATGTATGGTGATCCTGGCATCCACGGCCACCGCCCCCTGTCCCTCGGGGCATACCAGGAGTGGATTGATATCTGCTTCGATGATTTCAGGAAAGTCTATGGCCATCTGAGACAGCCGCAGCAGTCCATCCAGGATCCCTTCGATATCAGCAGGCGCCTCGCCCCGCACCCCGCGCAGCAGAGGGAACGATCGGATGTCGCGAATCATGGCATCGGCTTCCTCTACGCTCAATGGGGCGATTCGAAAGGCCACGTCTTTTAAGACTTCCACATAGATCCCCCCAAGGCCGAACATAATCATAGGGCCAAACTGGATGTCCCGGGTGATTCCCAGAATAACTTCCCTGCCCCGCTGTATCATTTCTTGAACCATGACTCCCAGAATACGGGCCCTGGGCTGGCGCAGTTGAATGTTGGAGGTTATCTCAAAAAAGGCGTCCTCTACCATAGCCTCGTTTTCGAGTCCTACCCTAACGCCTCCCATATCGCTTTTATGGAGCACATCAGGCGAGGCAATCTTCATGACGACCGGATATCCGATTTCTGAAGCCGCTGCTACCGCCTCCCTGGTGGTCCTGACAATGCGATTCTCAGGGAGTCTGAATCCATAAGCCTTGAGGATCTGGCGGGCCTCACTCTCGATGAGATCGTGCCGGTGCTGCTTGATGACCGATGCAAAGACCTTGCGCACCTTACCGGTGTTTGCCTCAAAACGCCGGTACTGTTTTTCGGGCTTTTCGAGCCACTGGCGATAGCGAAGCATCGCATCCATGGCCGCTACAGCATCTTCCGGATAATCATAGGTCGGAATGGCATGATCCTGGAAGATCTTGCGAGCCCCCCTTACCCGTTTTTCCCCCATGAAAGCGGTCACGATCGGTTTGTCAGCATCCTTGGCCAAGCCTGCAATCTCCCGGGCCACAGACTCTGCGTCCACGGCTGCCGTGGGGGTCAAGAGTATCAGGACAGCATGGATTAACTGATCTTTCAGGATGACCTTTAGGGTTTTTTCATATCTTTCGTGCGAGGCATCACCGATGATGTCTATGGGATTATAGAGCGAGGCTGTAGGCGGGAGAAACTCTCGGAGGCGATCTGCTGTTTCCTTTCGGATCGGGGTGAGATGAAGAGAGCTGCGGTCACTGGCATCTGCGGCCAGGATGCCCGGCCCCCCGGAATTGGTAATGATGGCAAGACTCGGGCCTTCCGGCAGGGGTTGATTGGCAAAGGCCATGGCGTATCCAAAAAGGGCCTGCATCGATTCAGCATGTATGATGCCGGACTGCTTGAAAGCCGCCCGACACGCATGCTCCGACCCTGCCAAAGCGCCGGTGTGAGAAGAAGCGGCCTTGGCCCCTGCGCTGGTGGTACCTGACTTAATAATAATAATTGGTTTCGTTTTGGAGACCTGGTGAGCCGCCTTCATAAAACGTGGCCCGTCCTCAATGCTTTCCAAATATCCGAGGATCACCCGGGTATTTTCATCCTGTCCCATGGAAAGCATGATCTCTGTTTCTGAGATGTCCATCTTGTTGCCCAGGCTTACAAACCTTGAAAAGCCAACATTTTCCCCCAGGGCCCAGTCCAGGATAGCTACACACATAGCACCGGATTGCGAAAAAAAACCGATGTGCCCGCCAAGAGGCATGCCGGCCGCAAAAGAGGCATTCAGGGCGCTTGCCGTATCAATAATCCCTAAACAATTAGGACCAAGGACCCGTATGCCGAACTCCCTGGCCCGAGTGGCCAACTCCTCTTCCAGGCGTGCGCCTTCCGGTCCGGTTTCTTTAAAGCCTGCCGTAATGACAATGACCGAATCAACACCATTCTTGCCGCACTGCTCCAAAACATCCATAACCGCTGGAGCAGGCACGGCAACCACCGCAAGATCTATCTTGGAAGGAACTGTAGCGAGGTCCGGATATGCCTTGTGTCCCAAGATCTCTTGTGCCCTGGGGTTTATTGGGTAGACAGCACCAGCATAACCGTACTGGACCATATTGTTCAATATGTCATGGCCGATCTTGGCAGGGTTTTGCGAGGCCCCAACTACAGCTACAGAGGATGGATTAAAAAAGTGTTGCAACATGTGGTTCTGTACAACCTAACCCGGACAAGCCGGAATCAAATCCGAAATTCGAATATCGAAATCCGAAACAAATCCGAATATCAAATGTTCTAATGTTCTAAACATCACAGATTCATGAATTCGGGAATTGAGTATTCCAATGTGAATCTTTTGTGAATCTTTCTATTTCTCAATTCTTTTGTTTTGGATTTTTGTCATTCGATATTGTTTCGAATTTCGGGTTTCGGATTTCGAATTTAAATTCTTCAACATATGAAAAAACTCTCTGCCACAAAAAATACGAATTTCATAACTTGGGCACTTTGAACTCCCTATTCTATACCTATAATCGCAATTCCGTTTCGATCGGCCAGTGCCACCATCTCTTCCCTGTCAAAGACCACTGTTTTGCCTGCCTCAACGGCCAGGACCGAGGCTCCAACATCACGCATGGTCTTAATGGTTTTGACTCCGACGGCCGGCATATCAAACCGCATATCCTGATCGGGCTTGCTCGCCTTTACCACCACCGTCTTTTCCTTTCCGAGCTTCCCTCCTCGTCTTATCGTAGCATCAGTGCCATCTATTGCCTCTACCGCCATCACTGAGCCGCCCCGAACCACCACACTCTGCCCAATATCTAGTCTGCCAATCTCTTTCACGATACGCCACCCGAAACGCACATCGGCCATCTCGGTCTTGATAGGCTTCCGCCGCGTCCAGCATCCTCTTTTTGCCAGGAGTTCGGGCAGCAAGAAAGTAGAATGGCGAATGGTTATTCCCTCTTTTTCCATCTCGCCGGCAAAGGCCCGCAGGAGTCCGTCATCCTGCGTATGATCCATAGTGGCCAGGACCTTCAGGGCCCTCAGGTCCGGCATCACCCCTGAAAACATCTTGGTCTTGGTAATAGCCCCAGCCATCACCGCTTCCCTGACTCCATTTTCTTTAAAAAATGCAATAAGTTGCTTCAACTGACCGATCTTTACCCACCTTATCGCCTCCACAAGGGCCCCCAGTCGGGGGTCGGTTTCCCCAATATGGGCTACTGCGTAAACCTTCAACCCCCTTTCCGTGGCAGCCTTTGAAAAAATGCCGGGGAACTGCCCGCTCCCCGCAATGACTCCGATCCTTTGCATCCTATCTCGTTATCCCACGCTCAGAGGACTTGATAAACTCTATGAACTTAACAACCTCTGGTATCTGATCCACCTCTGCAGTAACCCTTTCAATCCCCTCGTTCAAGGTCAATCCCAAGCGAAATATGATTCGATAGGTTTTCTTAAGGGCAAGCATAGTCTCTGTTGAAAAGTGATGTCGCTTCAAACCCACGGCATTCAACCCGTAAAGTCTGGCGCGGGGTGTGCCCGATGCCAGCACGTATGGCGGAATATCCTTGGCCACAGCAGTCATGCCACCCACAAAGGCATAGTCTCCAATCCGCACAAATTGGTGAACGGCTACAAAGGCACCCACGGTGGCATAATCTCCCACCCTGATATGGCCGCCAAGGGTGGCAGCATTGGCAAAGATCACACTTCGCCCGGTGAAGCAATCATGCGCAATGTGCGTATAGGCCATCAGAAAATTCTCTTCACCAATCTCGGTGATTCCGCCGCCGCCGAACTCGGTCCCCCTGTGAATTGTCACGAATTCTCGGACTGTAGTTCCCCGACCAATCTTCACAACTGTCTTCTCTCCCTTAAATTTCAGGGACTGAGGAACAGCACCTATGGCTGCGTGTTGAAAGATGTGACAATCGGGCTCAACGGTCGTGTACCGATCTATCGTCACGTGGGAACCAATTATGGTTCCAGCATCTATTTGAACGTCTCCGGCTATTACCGTATAGGGTCCGATTTCCACGCTAGAATCTATCTCTGCCGCGGGATCAACGATAGCAGTCGGATGTATCATGGCTTTTCTCCCGTCACCGCCATAACCTCAGCCTCCGCAACCAGAGATCCGTCCACAGTAGCCTTGCCGGACATCTTAAAAACATTTCCGCGTCTTTTGGTCCACATTATCTCAAGGATGAGTTGGTCTCCCGGAACCACAGGTTTTCTGAAACGGGCCTTATCAATGCCCATAAAATAGATCAGCTCTTTGTGCGCCTCGTTTGCACGAGAAGCATAGGCAAGGACCCCTCCCACCTGGGCCATGGCTTCAACAATTAGCACACCAGGCATAACAGGTGTCCCTGGAAAGTGGCCTTGGAAAAACGACTCATTAATGGTCACATTCTTCAGGCCAACTATGCGTTCATCGGGTACCAGTTCGATAATCCGATCTACCAGAATAAAGGGATACCGATGGGGCAAAAACTCCATAATCTTTCGAATGTCATATACAGCTTCCATATCATTCCTTTCAAATAACTTTGCCTACTAATCTTAATCCTTCAATCCCCAAATTTCCTTAACTTTAGTTCACTTTAGGCACTTTAGTTCACTTTAGGCACTTTGTATTCTATAACTTTTCCAGCCTCTCGATACGTTTTTCCAATTCTCTTATCCTTTTCTTCATCTCCGGAAGTTTGGGGATGATGGTGGAAACCTTTAACCAGAGTCGGTGGGGCATTTCTGGGGTACCAGACACAATCTGACCGTCGGGTACCGATTTGGCAACCCCTGATTGGCCTCCGACAGTTACCCGGCTACCAATGGTGACATGTTGTGCTACCGCCGCCTGGCCAGCAAGGATTGCATGGTTTCCAATCGTTACACTCCCCGCAATTCCTACCTGTGCAACCAGCACGGTATCTTCACCCACCACCACATTGTGGGCAATGTGTACTAGATTATCTGTCTTGACGCCCCGTTTGATCCAGGTGCTCCCAAAGGTTGCCCTGTCGATTGTATTGCAAGCGCCGATCTCTACGTCATCATCGATGCGAACGATACCCGTCTGTGGAATCTTATGATAGCGGTCCCCATCGGATGCAAATCCAAAACCATCGCTCCCGATCACAGAACCTGCATGGATCACTACTCCGCTGCCTATTTGGCAGCGTTCCAGAATCGATGCATTGGGATGTACAAAGACATCATCACCTATCGCCACGCCATTGCCGACCACAACACCAGGACATAAAGTAACGCGGTCACCCAGGGTCACATCGTCTCCAACGAACACACCCGCGTATACTGAAATTTCTTTGCCGCACTTAAGATTCTCCCCCACGTGCGCCTGCTGGCTGATCCCAATCACAGGCCGGGAAACTGGGTGGAACAATGTGGAGACCTTGGCTAAAGCCAAATAGGGATTTTCAACACGTACAAGGATTTTCTTAGATTGCCGAATTTCAAGCGGGACAATCACAGCACCAGCACTGGTCTCGTCAATCCGTCTCTTGCAGTCGGCAGATGCAGCAAAGGTTATGTGATCTGGGCCGGCTTCATCAAAGGCGGCAACACCTCTGATGATGAAATCACCATCACCCACAACCTCACCATTCACCAGTTCGGCAATCTTGCGGACAGGAAATTCCATTTTTTTGTTATCCCCCAAACCTACTGTTTTTTCTTTGACTCCGCGGATGCGCCTTCTTTCTTGCCACGCTTTGCATCCATGGCATTATATTCTTCTATGACCTTGTCGGTGATGTCAAGGACGTTGGGTGCGTAAACCACGCCCCCTGCACGGCGATCAATAATCAATGAGTAGCCCGCCCGTTTCCCTATTCCTTCAACTATCTCAAAGACATCTTTCGTGATTTGCTTGGATAGATTGATGTTGAGATCTCTTAGAACATCCTGATACCGCCTCTGAAGAGACTTTAAATCATTAATCTTCACACGTAAGTCCTGTTCCTTTGCCTCACGTGCCTCATTACTCATGACCAGGGCCTTTTGATCCACAGTCTTCCTTAGCTCTTCAATCTCAGCCCCTTTCTTCTTGAGAATCTGTTCCATCTTCTTTCCCTGGCTCTTGATCTCAACGGATGACCGCTTACCAGGATTGGATTTGTCGATTATCTTCTGGAGGTCGATGACTCCTATTTTTTGCACCTCGGCCCCGTAGGCGATTCCACTAAGGCCAAACAAACAAAAGATTAAGGTTACGAATATGTTACGAATATTCATGAAGAACCTCCTTTTTTTGGTCATTGGTCATTTGTCATTGGTCATTCGTTATTGGTTATTCGGGCATCTGTCATTTCGTGGTTTACACTTCTTGCCAGAGATCGTCTGTGACATCGAATCAGGTGTCAGGTGTCAGGTGTCAGGTGTCAGGTGTCAGGTGTCAGGTGTCAGGTGTCAGGTGTCAGGTG
>JAQYWL010000142.1 GCA_030145035.1 Desulfobacteria bacterium
GAATCTGGAGAATGCCCCGGAGAGAAAAACCCGGTCTGGGCCAGGGTCTGGGCCAGGGAGAAATCTTATTGTATTGAAAATACATAGGTTTTAGATTTCTCCCTTCGGTCGAAATGACATGAAGACGTATCCTCGGACAGCCTCCTATCAACTTAATTTCCCGGTCTTATTTCGTGTTTTCGTGTTTTCGTACTTTCGTGATTTCGTGATTAATTTTGAGTAGTTTGTTAACCGCACACGTCCAAAACTTTTGCGTAGAAGGGATTGTTTAGCATAAATGAGTGCTGCCGACGGAGGGTGGCAGAGGTGGCTGGGCATTTGGGATCTGGTATGATACAAACAACCACGCCCAGACGATGGGGTTTCCTAGATCGCAAGGAATTTGATAAGGAAGGCTTTTTCTTACATATCCAGAAACCTTCATCGCGAAGCCGCGATAGTATGGAGGTGACGATGGGTTATCACATGCGTGCAAAGATCCTGGCCTTTTTCTTTCTGGTAACAGGGATCGTGGCCGTTGGGGTCCTTGCAGGTGATGAGACTGCGGGCATAAGACAGGTTGAGGATTTTTCCAGGTTCAAGGCCGGCACATTTCCTGAAGGCTGGAAAGCTCGCGGCGGGGACGGGTCAAAGGTTTACACGGTTAAAGCAAACCAGGAAAGCTATCTTGAAGCAAAAGCCATCGCTTCAGCCGTTACCATCGCCAAAAAGTTTGAGTATGATCTTCTGAAGTATCCTTTCCTTTGCTGGCAGTGGCGGATCCTTGAGCTTCCACGAGGAGGCGATGAAAGGTACAAAAAAACCGGCGATAGCGTTGCCGCCATTTACGTGATTTTCCCTGGCCTTATCAGGCCGGACAACATCAAATATGTGTGGAGCTCCTCCCTGCCGATCGGCACAACCACCGAGAGCCCCTATAACAGCGAGACAAAAATCGTGGTGCTCAGAAACCAGTCTTCACCGCTGGGCACCTGGGTGTCTGAAAAGGTCGATGTCTATGAAGATTACAAGAGACTCTTTGGCCGCGAGCCCAAACACGTGCAGGCCATCGGGCTCATGTCCGACTCAGACAACACTAGGTCCAGGGCAACAGCCCACTACAAAAAGATAGCTACTATCAGTAAGTAAGTAATATAGAAAGGCTGATTTCTTGCGGAAGATTCCCTTTGTGAGTAATTTACAAATCAAGGTCGGAGTGCTTTTTCTTCTGGTGGCCCTGATACCTCTGGGCACAGTTGGCACATTTGCAATAAGGACGGCAGAAGACCTGATATTCAACATGGTATCCAGTGAATTGGAAAACGTGGCTTCCGACAAGGCGGCGCTACTGGAAAGGTGGATTTCGGAGCGGCAATTCGATCTCCAGGTGGTTGCCGGTTCATCTATCCTCAAATCGATGGATTCTGAACAAATCGCCCGTTACCTGAAACTCGTTCAAGAAAAATACGAAGTCTATGAGGGGTTTGTCGTTGTATCCCGCAACGGCAGCGTTGTTTTCGACAGCCTGGGCGGTCAAGTTATGAAATCGCTTCGCGATTTAATACGACGCGGCTACGCCGCTCAGAAAAGGAAATTCCTATACAATCAAGTTAACACTACGCAAGAAAAATGGTACGAAGAACCGATGGCGGGTAGGTTGTATCAATCCGGCATTTCACTCGAGCCAGGGCGCAGGCAGTCCGTTTTTCGCATTTCGGCGCCCATCGTAGCCTACAACGGCCGGATCAAGGGAGTGGTATGCGCCACTGTTGGTACTCGAACCATCCTGTCCATCGTCCTGCGGGTTTCCCTCGGGGAGACAGGAGAGTGCTATTTGGTGGACAAGGATGGCACTTTTCTCGCTCATAAAGAGCCCAAGAGGATATTAGCCGAAAACATTGCACAATCGGAAAGTTTCAAAAACATATTCGGCGGCGTGGATCACAGGAGAATATACAGTGACTACAGGGGGGTTGAGGTTTTGGGGGCCTCGCGTAGGGTCGCCGGGACGGATTGGTGCCTTGTGGTGGAGCAGGACAGAGACGAAGCATTCAGGAGCGCCCACAGGCTGAAGCGATATGTCTACCTGGTACTTGGGTTTTCAGCCTGTGGGGCGATGATTCTCGCCTGGCTCTTGTCTTTCTATATCGTTCATCCCATACGAACATTGAGCCGGGCCGCAAATAGCCTGGCAGGAGGCGAGTTCCAAAGTCCAGCGGTCAAAACAAATCGCACGGATGAAATCGGGGTGCTGTATCGTGCTTTTCAGGATATGGCGGACCGACTTCGGGAAGGGCAGCTCAGCCTCAAGGAAAAAGTGGACTTGACAGAGGCGGAACTGAGGGAGACGGATGTGCGGCTGAAGAAAACCGAATTGGCTGCGGCACGTTCGGAACAACTTGCCGCGCTGGGGCGACTGGCCGCCGGGGTTACCCACGAGATAAGGACCCCTCTCACCTCTCTTAAGCTGTTTTTGGAATCCGTACGTGGAGAGATAGAAATTTCGCCCGAGTATCAAGAAGACCTCCAAATCGCCATGCATCAGGTGAAGCGAATAGAGGCCACCATCAACCGCTTCCTTGATTTCGCGAAACCTCAGGATCCTATATTTTCCATAATCGACACTGCGCAACTGATCGAAGACGCTTTACTGTTGGTCAGGCCTAAGGCAAATCATCAGCAGGTTGACCTGCAAGTGATGATAGATGATAACTTGCCCGGAATAAGAGGGGACAGGAAACAACTCGGAGAGGTTCTGTTGAACTTGATGGTGAACGCCCTTGAAGCGATGGTAAGTCAGGGCAAGTTAACCGTCTCCGCATTTATGGACCGATTCGAATTGGGCGGCAAGCCTCGGGATTGTGTGCGTATAGATGTTTCTGATACAGGGCCGGGAATAGATGAGGAAAATATCTCAATGCTTTTCGACCCGTTTTTCACTACAAAGGCCTCTGGGAGCGGGCTCGGGCTGTCGATTGTTCAGAGCACGGTTCGCAGACACGGCGGTGATGTAAAGGTTCAAAGCGCCAAAGGTGAAGGGACTACTTTTTCAGTTTTCCTCCTACCTGCAACAGTGCATGGGATTAAGGAGTATGACCAGGATATTGATAGTTGACGATGATGAGGGCTTGATTCATTTCCTCAGTCGCTTTTTCTCTAAGCAGGGCTATGACGTAGCCGCTTGCACTGACGCTTCATCCGGACTCGATATACTCGCTGAAGAACAATTCGATTTGATCTTGCTCGATTACAAGATGCCCGGATTGAGCGGGCTCGACACCCTTAAAGAAATCAGAAGATTACAGGTTAGAACGCCCGTCATTGTCATGACCGCATACGGCACCACGGAAACCGCGATCAAAGCGATGAAGCTCGGTGCTTATGATTACCTGCTCAAGCCGTTCGACAGGGCGGAGTTGAAGCGTATCGTTGCCGACGCACTTGAAGTGAATCGCCTTATGAAAGAGGTCGTCAGTTTTCCCTGTGAACTCATCAAGGTTTCACCCGCCGAATCAAAGGGAATAGTTAAGATCATCGGCAATCACAGGAAAATGCAAGAGGTCTACAAACTCATAGGACAGATAGCGGGCAAAGACGTAACCGTTCTCATTACGGGTGAAAGCGGGACCGGGAAAGAACTCGCCGCAGGGGCTATCTATCATCATAGCCACAGGAGAGACAAACCATTTCTGACGGTAAATTGTGCGGCAATACCGGATACCCTTTTCGAGAGCGAGCTGTTTGGATATGAGCGTGGGGCTTTTACGGGCGCAGAACATACCCACATTGGTAAATTTGAAAGATGCGACAAAGGGACGATCTTCTTTGATGAAATCGGAGATATGTCTCTTTCGACCCAGGCCAAGGTATTGCGCGTGCTTCAGGAAGGTGAGCTCGAGAGGCTGGGGGGAACCGAAACTATTAAGGTCGACGTAAGGACCATTGCAGCGACAAACAAGAACCTCGAAAAAGCCGTGGAAGAGGGCAAGTTCAGGGAAGACCTTTACTGGAGGCTGAAGATCATTTCGATTCAACTCCCCCCTCTCAAAGAGCGTGTCGAAGATATCCCCGCGCTTTTGGACTACTTCGTGGGCCGCTTCAGCGAGGAGTATCATAAATCCATTCGCTATGTCGCAGATGGGGCGATCCAAAAACTAAAATCACATACCTGGCCGGGTAACGTCCGGGAATTGAAAAACTGCATTAAGCGAGCGGTCCTGTTGTCTTCGGGAGATGTTATTCTCGATGAACATATTAAGCTCGAGGCAGAGTCCCATGGTCCACTGGAAACCGTTAATCGCGAACAACTCACGAGCAAGCTCAAGGATAAGCTGGATGACCTTGTTCCCTACATCCTACAAGTGTCAAATCAAAAGGCCCATGCGAATATCATAGAGCTTGTCGAGGAGCTGCTGATATCGGGGGCGCTTGAGCAATGCGGCAATAACCAGGTAAAGGCCGCAAAGATGCTCGGTATCAGCCGCAACACCTTGAGACACAGGATAAAAAAATACAACTTATAAAATCGCTTCGCGATTTTATGTAACACGGCTTCGCCGCTCCAAAAAAGGAAACTTCTTAGTTCGCTTCGCTCACATAAAAAACCTTCCCATCGCTGCTTGAAAACCAACACTCCTGCTCAATATCTGAACAGTTTGACGGTTTCCTGCATCGTGACGCACGATTACTCCATTTCTTGATCGTGAAGTCCCGACCCGGTGGTGTTTCAGCACCATCAACGATTGTCTCGCCTGATTGAACAACCAACGTCTTTAATCCTATTTACTCTTTACTATCACTAAGTTATCCCATCTATCCAGCCTTTAGCTTAGTGTGGCATACCCTTTGCTTTGGAGGTGTCAAACTCTTTGTCACCCAGCTAACAATCCGGTCCGGCGAAAGCCTCACCGGCTTTTTAAACCGACGAAAGGGCGACGAAAAATGCAAGAGGCAT
This sequence comes from Desulfobacteria bacterium, assembly GCA_030145035.1. Taxonomy (GTDB): domain Bacteria; phylum Desulfobacterota; class Desulfobacteria; order Desulfobacterales. Next base: position 4,934 of record JAQYWL010000142.1, read on the forward strand.
CAGAGGCCAAAGCAAGGGCTGAAATAGGCCGCGATGAACATATCAAAAGGGAGATTGAGCGTACCAATGCCAAGCTGAGACACTTCCGAGGAGTGGCGGCCAGCGTCTTAAATGATGCGTCCATACTCTGGGAGGAAATTTGGGAGGTGTGCCAGGATCCAAGGACATGCGAAGAGATTCTCGAAGGGGTTGAAGCGCCCGCAGGCCAAATACCTGCTTGCGGCTGGCCTGAGTTAAGGAAGAAGCTGGATCTACTAAGGCACTATATAGACTACACTAAGAGGCTTTGTGAGGGTTCGTTTTGATAACACCTTAGTTCCTTAATAATGAGATTCGTGTTTTTTCTGGCAGGAAACAAATTCGAAATCCGAATATCGAAATCCGAAACAATATCGAATGACTAAAATTCTAATGACCAAAACTGAATGCACAACCATATTTCAAATAGCTTAGATTCCAATTTTTTGACATTTGAGCATTTGATATTCGGATTTGTTTCGGATTTCGGATTTCGTGCTTCGTATTTCCGGTTTATCCGGGTTAGGAAAAGGGGGTGCAAGGATGCCCAGAGAATTCAAAGTCATTTCAGGTATGGGCAAAGACGACCAACAAACCTATAAAGTGGTCCTGCCGGAGGAAAAGCTCCGGCATTTCCGAAACGTTACCGGTTCCGTATTGCAGGATGCCCTAGATACATGGGCAGACATATGGAATGAGTTTCAAGGCTCCGTGACGCACGGGGTTTTGGTGTCTCCCGAGATCAAAGAGGGTTTCAAACCCCAATGCGGCTGGCCGGAATTTCTGGAAAAAATATGGCTGCTCAGGCAAAACCTCGACTACGTCAAGAGGCTTTGCGAGGGGAAAGATTAGGAAAGGGAGAAACCAATGGAAGCCTTAAAAATGATGGCAAAGTATCGAGATCCTGTCGAGGATATCATAAGGAGCTACGGTGGCAGCACTGATTCACTTATCTCGATACTTCAAGACGTGCAATCCGAATATAATTACCTCCCGGAATATGCCCTCAGGCACGTGGCAAATGGCCTGGGGCTTCCGCTGATTCAAGTCTATGGCGTGGCGACATTCTTCAAGGCTTTCAGCCTCAAGCCGCGCGGCAAGCACCAGTGCAGCGTTTGTCTCGGTACGGCCTGCCACGTCCGAGGCGCTCCCCGTGTCCTTGAAGCAATGGAAAGGCGGTTGGGCATAAGTGCCGGTGAAACAACCGAAGATATGCAGTTCACGCTCGAGAGCGTCAACTGCCTGGGAGCATGTGCTCTGGGCCCGATTGTGGTTGTGGACGGCAAATACAACGGGCACATGAACGCCGGCAAGGCCGAGAAAATGCTCGCGAAATACAAGGACTCCCCGAGGCGCAAAAAAGATGAAAAAGTTAAAGTCACCATTTCAAGTCGAAAAACTAAATGCACGTCTCGCAAAGCAGCGTAGCTCAGGAAAACCCTGCATAACTATTTGCGGAGGGACCGGTTGTCGAGCCTGTGGATGCGAGGACGTTTACATTGCATTCAAACACAACATTGAACTCCAGGGGTTGATTGACAAGGTTGATTTGAAGCTAACCGGCTGTCACGGTTTCTGCCAGTGCGGAACGCTTGCCGTAATCAGCCCTGAAAAAATTATTTACACGCGCGTTTCGCCGGAAGACGTCCCAGAGATAATCGACGAGTCCATAGTTAATAAAAACATCATTGAGAGGCTGCTATATACCGACCCTGTCAGCGGGGAGAAGATAAGGTACGAATACGACGTCCCTTTTTACAAGAGGCAGCAACGGCACATATTCGGCAATAACAGCCTGATAGAACCAACCAATATAGAAGACTACCTGGCGGTTGGCGGATACTCGGCCTTGGTCAAAGTCCTATTCGAGATGGGACCGGAGGAGGTCGTCGAAGAGATCAAGGAATCGGGCCTGCGCGGCCGAGGCGGCGGCGGTTTCCCCACCGGCAGAAAATGGGAGACCTGTAGAAACGCCCCTTCAAGAAACGGAACCCGATACGTTATTTGCAACGCCGACGAAGGCGACCCCGGCGCGTTCATGGACGGAGGATTGCTGGAAGGAAATCCCCACAGCGTCATCGAAGGAATGATAATAGGCGCTTATGCAATCGGCAGCAAAGATGGATATGTCTATGTGCGCCACGAGTATCCTTTCGCTGTGAAAAATTTAACGATAGCCCTCGAGCAGGCTGGTCAATACGGTCTTCTTGGTAAAAACATTCTGGGCTCCGGTTTCAGCTTTGACATAAAGATTTCTCGCGGCGGCGGCGCCTTCGTCTGCGGCGAGTCCACCGCGCTGATGGCGTCTTTAGAGGGTAAAATCGGAGAACCACGGCCCAAACACATTCACACCACAGTTAAAGGTCTATATGGCAAGCCCTCCAACCTCAATAATGTCGAAACATGGGCCAATGTGCCAATCATCATCAACCGCGGTGCGCAGTGGTACTCTGCAATCGGAACCGAGGGTAGCAAAGGGACCAAGATATTTTCACTGGTCGGCAAGATAAACAACACGGGCCTCGTCGAAGTGCCGATGGGAATCACGCTCAGGGAGATCATTTACGAGATCGGCGGAGGAATACCCGGAGGCAAGAAATTCAAAGCGGTTCAGACAGGAGGCCCTTCGGGCGGCTGCATCCCCGAGAGCTTGATAGATCTGCCAGTTGATTTTGACAAACTCAAAGAGGTCGGATCGATCATGGGCTCGGGCGGCCTCGTCGTCATGGACGAGACCACCTGCATGGTCGATCTGGCGCGCGATTTCGTGAGGTTCACGGAGAACGAGTCCTGCGGGAAGTGCGTGCCGTGTC
>JAQYWL010000251.1 GCA_030145035.1 Desulfobacteria bacterium
ACAGACCAAATTGCCTCCCTTCTCGATGTTGTATTTTCCACAGGAGATCTGAATCGGTATGCGGACAGGTTCAAAAAGGCCGACGCGGATATGGCCGAAACCGTGGACAAAATTTTGAGAACGGACAATGACAAAACCCGCAAACGTCCGGTTGTCCGGATTGCTTCCGATCAACGAACCATCGAGCACTGGAATTCATTATGGAGCCACTGGGACACCCTGGTTTTGGATGTTGGTGATGAAGAGGGTAAATATGCCGTTCAGGAAGCACGCTGGGAACCGCCTTATTTTGACGGATCTGCCCTTGCGGATGACCTTGATGGGATAGCGGCTGACATGCTTCGCCTGATTGATGACGTCTATGATCTGGTTGAGGATCCCGATCTGTTTTCTCAGGCTCTGGACGAGATAGATTCAAACATTTCTTCATATCCCGAATGGATGGGTGTTGAATATGATGAGAAGTCCACGCTGGGGGCAAATGCTACGCGCTGCGTGTTGAAATGGCTGTGGCTTTCGTCGCGGAACGATACACTCCCCGGCAAGACTTTTCTGGATAAAGTTTATGAAATTCAAGACCACAGCAACATGGTGGGTCTGGATGGAGATGAGTGTGTTGATTTCTTTGCAGAACTTCCCGCTGAAGTTTGCCGTGAGATCTATGAGTGCTTCAAAGATGATGGCGACAGGTATAATCTCGACAATGTCTATTCAAGCTGGCACAGGATTAATCTTTTTTATGAGGAGCGATTCGATTCTGCCGGACACCTTGAAACATGTCGCAAGCATCTTGGCCGCAACTGGCGGTATGGCAGGCCGCTCATTGATGATGCTCTCAATCAGGGCGATTATCAAAAGGCTGAATCGTTGCTTGTAGAGACTTTCTCCAGTTACCTAGGCCGGGCAGGCAACGCAGCTTGGTATCCGGAAAAATCCTTGTTGCTTGATGAGCGACGTTACTACCATGAAGGCAATAGAGAAGATGTCTCCGGACTATTGGAATCATGGGCAAAGGTATCCAAGAAACTGGGTGATACGAAACGAAAGGCCGCATCAGAAATCCAGAGCGTGATTTTTCGTGCCCCAGAGGATTGGGATACCGTGATTCGTGAATACAAGAAGCAGCGAAAACCTCAGGTGAAAAAAGTAATCGATCCACTCTTTGGTCACTGGCAAACCGAAATGGCCCGGCGGAGCATCCTCTATAATATTGATGCCCGTGTCTCCTCTGATACATGGATACACTGGTTGATTGAAGCTGAACTGAGTGCAACAGGGAAAAAGAAATGGTTCATGGAAAAACTGGACGCCTGGCTGGCGCGTTTAAAGAAGAACAGCAATGCCTTTGGAAAACAATGGCACCTGCTTGCACGATTAACAAAAGATTTGCCCGAAAGCAGCAAGCTCAAGAAGCAGTATCCTACCTTTTACAAGATCGTCCTTCCACAAGATCACGAGACATCTCTGCTGGGCAAGGCGCGTTGTAGCGGATTAAAGAAAATGAATGCAGGAACCTGTCTTTCAACCGCCATGGATGTGTGGAAAAACCGTCTGCGCTATATCGTTCCTGATCCCGCACACTCACATAAGTCGGATTATACCCATCACGCACAATGGATGAAAGCGCTCTATGAGTTGAGTCCAGACGCATATGACCGTGTGCTGGCCCAATGGCATGAAAAACATAAACGACGCCGGAACCTGTGGCGGGATATGAAGAGTCACCGTTTGCCGGTGTAAAAGATTTTTACAGGAGATTTTGCACGTACTTTATGGTAAAAGGAAGCTGAAAAATGGCTGGTGGCCTGGAGAGGTTTCGCTCTGGTTATGGTTTCGCATAAGAGGAGAAATACAATGAACACATTTAAAAAATCAGTAATATTGATAGCATGTCTTTTATTACTGATAGGCACAAGTGGTTGCGATCAAGCTGAGGAAGCGAAAAAAGCCGCCTCTGAATTGGTAACACAAACAGTGGATGAAGCAAAACAGGCGATTGGGATTGAATCCGGAAAAGACGAAGACGAGTCAGATGAAAAAGACGATGACGAGTCAGACGATACTGAAGACAGCAAAGAAAACTAACAGAAAAGGAGATGCTAGATGAAAGGATTGGTATGTTTTACGGTTATATTTCTGCTTCTATCGACATTATGTGTTGCCGATGATGAAATCAAAGGGAAGATAACCGCTGTTGACCCTGAGACTGGCACCATTGAGGTATCCGGCGTGAAGATCATAGCAAAAAAGGCCACGATAAAAAATCTCATTGGCATGCGCTGTGAAATCTCCAAACTCAAAGCGGGAGACCGGGTAGAGGTCGATGGAACATTTTTAGAGTCGGGCGAGATGCTTGCGACGGAGATCGAGAGGGAAGTTTTCGAGCGCGATCAGATTGAGGGCAAACTGGAAAAGGTTGATAGTGATACGCGAACTCTCCTAATTAGCGGCGTTACCGTTAATGTTTCAGAAGATGCGAGGATCGAGGGAAAAGATGACAAAGTCATCTCCCTGAAAGATCTCGCTGTCGGGTACCCGGTGGAATGCAAGGGGACCTGGACTGGATCTAAAGAGTTTTCTGCAAGCAAGGTTGAACTGGACTAGGACAGATGAAGAGGTTCCAGAAGTAAATCAAGGCCATTCTCCTGAATTCTTGGATAGGGCATGGGTAGCCATAGATTATATATACCAATTTCTCGGTTCCCATCCATTGGTGAGAAAGGAAAAAAGGCTTCAGGATATTTATCTTAAAGCAGAAAGTGCCTTGTCTGATTTATATCAAGAGGCTGGAAAAATCGAATATGAATTAGAACCAAACAGCAGCTAACATGCTGCTGGTAGGGATGCGCAACTAAAGCTGCGCACCCCACAGCAGCGGCGTTGGCACGTGCTGCCTGAAACGGAACGTGAGTCTTGCTTGAGAGGTCGGAGTTTGATAAACTCCAAGACAAAATACTGCTTCTCTTGCAATATTATGTACTTCTCTACTTGGTAGGAGGCTCATTGGCAAGCTCTCTTCATGGAGTTCCCAGAGCAACCCAGGATGTCGATATGGTCGCGGATCTCAAACCTCAACATATCACACCTCTTGTGAGAGCGCTTGAAACAACATTTTATATCGATGCAGACATGGTACGAGATGCGATTCAACGCAATGAACTCTTCAGCGCACTGCTGCAATGAATTCATTAGAAGCGTCTCCCTATTAACCTCTCTCATTTACCCCTGCCATTCGGCAGGTGGCACCGTTCGGGCCTTACCCCGCCTAATATTTGCCTGCCCTCTACCCTCTTGGGTACGGGGCATACCTGTACGCCTGTCTGCGTGCCCGCACAGGCAGATCGCCCCACGCTTTTGCCTGCGGGTTGCCGCTCCTTTCAGTTGCTCTCGCCTGGCGGATCGCTTTGCGCGTTGCTCCAGTCTTTCAGCCGTTGCATCGCTGCCCTCTTGAGCCGTCGAAGCTTTCAGCGAAGATGCTCTTGAGCCGCCGAAGCCCTTGGCGAAGGAGCTTGCCTTCGGCTACCGTTGCCACTCCCTTTGGTCGCTCTCGCCTGGCGGCTCGCCTCTCCGCTTCGCTTCGAGCCGCCTCCGTCAGGCTGGGTCTGGACTTTGCCCGATACCTGTGTCATAGTATCGGACAGCACCATTTAGCAGCTGGGCTAT
>JAQYWL010000360.1 GCA_030145035.1 Desulfobacteria bacterium
AACCGGTCAAGGATATCGAGACCACCCCGGAGGAACGCAACAGATTCGTCCTTGAAGATGATGAGATCCTTCTCCTCTCACGATGGTCCTGTATTATAGAAGATTATTACTCTAAACACGCGGGGCAGTTCAGGCCGATGGATATCGAATGGGCCAAGGACGGAGAGGGCGTTAATGCGGGAACGGGCGAACTTTTCATAGTGCAGGCAAGGCCGGAGACCGTTCATTCCCTGAGCAAGGGGAATATACTTGAGACCTATGTGCTTAAAGAGTCCGGAAAGGTCCTTATTTCCGGGCAGGCTGTGGGGACCAAGATCGGCCAGGGAGCGGCACACATAATCAGAGACAGCGAGCATATTGGTGAGTTCAAAGAGGGTGAAGTGCTCGTTACCACCATGACCGACCCGGACTGGGAGCCGATCATGAAAATTGCAGCAGCCATTGTGACTGAGAAAGGAGGGCGCACCTGCCACGCTGCGATCATATCTCGCGAGCTCGGCATTCCGTGTCTCATAGGAAGTGAAGATGCCACTGAAAAGCTCTCCACCGGACAGGCCGTTACAGTCTGTTGCGCGGAAGGGGAGACCGGAAATGTCTACGAGGGTCTCTTGAAGTTTGAAGTGGAACAGCTTGACCTTGAAAAGATTCCCAGCACGCGAACAAAGATCATGATGAACGTCGGAATACCGGAAAACGCCTTCAAGGATAGTCAAATCCCAAATAGCGGTGTGGGGCTTGCCCGGGAGGAGTTTATCATCAACTCCCACATCGGGATACATCCCCTTGCCCTGATCCACTATGATGAGCTGAAGGAAAAGGCCAAGAATGATCCTGAGATTGCCGAGATCGTTGAAAAGATTGACGTGATGACCGCCACTCACCCCCATGACAAGAAGGGGTTTTTTGTCAACAAGCTGGCCAGGGGGATCGGCATGATTGGTGCAGGGTTTTACCCGAATGACGTCATAGTTCGCTTGTCTGATTTCAAGACCAATGAATATGCCGAACTTGTGGGCGGCCATCTTTATGAGCCTGTGGAGAGTAATCCGATGATAGGGTGGCGAGGAGCATCCCGGTACTACGATGAGAAATTCAAGCCGGCTTTTGGACTGGAGTGCGAGGCTATCTTAAAAGCAAGAAACGAGATGGGCCTTACGAATATCAAAGTAATGATTCCTTTTTGCCGAACGCCGGAAGAGGGACGACGGGTGATCGAGACGATGAAGGAATTTGGCCTGGTACAGGGTGAGAACGGCCTTGAGGTCTATGTGATGTGCGAGATTCCGAGCAATGTGATAAGCGCTGATGCGTTTGCAGATGTGTTCGACGGGTTTTCAATAGGCTCAAACGACCTGACCCAATTGACCCTGGGCCTCGATAGGGACTCTGATCTTGTGGCTCACATTTTTGACGAACGCAACCAAGCGGTAAAGGACATGGTAAGAGATGTTATCAAGGTGGCCCAAAGGCGGGGGAAGAAGATCGGGATTTGTGGTCAGGCTCCGAGCGATTTTCCGGAGTTGGCCACTTTTTTGGTTGAATGTGGCATAGATTCGATGAGCCTCATCCCGGATACGGTGATCAGGACCACGTTGGCAGTGGCAAAGAAGGAGGAGGAACTAGGTATTACTCCATAAAAAAGTGAGCTAAAGTGCCTAAAGTGAGCTAAAGTTAACTAATGTTAAAGGAATCTAAGGATTTAGGAATTGAGGGATTAAGGGATTCGGATGAGATAGAATTCCTTCAATTCCTAAATCCCTAAATTCGCAATTTCTGAATTACAAGTGATTTCACCTTTAACTTTAGGCATTTTAGGCACTTCGAACCCTGGCCCAGACCTGGCCTATAGGCTTAGTGGACTGATTCGAGCATGTAGCGCCAGGGCAGGCTTTAGGCACTTCAAAGGGTTAATCCCTGCACGGGCTTTCGTAGAGTCTTCCCTGGCGCCACCTTTCAACAAAGGCCTCTGTGACCGAAATGTCAACACCTGCCTTTTGCGCGGCCTCCTTCAGGTGCTTCATGGTTTCATCGATTTGCCCGGCCTGGTCGATCAGGGCAAAGATCTTGACACTCCGTTTCAAGCTCTTTGCGGCCTTTTCGTTCTGGCCGAGTCTGGTATATGCCAGGCCCATGGAGAACAGATCGTCCGCCATACCCTTGTAAAAACCGAGTTCACGGTCGATAGACAGGGCCTTTTCAAAAGAGGAAATAGCATCGGCCGGCCTGCCGGTTTTGAGCATCAGGTTGCCAAAGGCGAAGTGCAAGGAAGCCATCCCCATGGGGTCAACGCTGTCAGCCTGATCCAGGCAGTTGGCGAGCACCTCTTCTGCGGCCTCGTATGCCCCCCTCTTGCTCAAGAGAACGCCTTTGTTTTGGAGCACCGGAATCAGCAAGCTCCTATTTTTCTTTGCCGGCAGCACCTTTAGGGCCTCTTCGATGACCTGCTCCGCCCTGTCCAGGTTTCCCATATGGATCAATGTGGCTGCTTTGTTTGAAAGGGTCTTTACAGCCTCTCTTTGGTCATGTAAGTCAGAATATATGGTGTAAGCTTCATCAAAGAATGAAACAGCCTCCTCATAGTTGCCTGTTATCCTGTAAACGGTTCCAATATTGTTCAGGCTCATGGCCACCCCATCCAACACATCAGATGCAGAGTAAAGCTCATAAGCCCTGAAGAAATATTCGAGTGATTTTCCGTAGCAGCCCTTCTGGTACCACTCAAGACCCTTTTCCATTTGCTTGCCGCCCGCGCTCATATGCGGTGGGATCTGTTTTGTTGGTTTGCCCGCCAGGCAGGCGACAAGAAGGAGCGAAATAACAATGAGCACGCATATGCTCGGCTTTTTCATCTTCTCAATCCCGCATCGATATTTTCACCTTTGGGCTCAGGGGGAAGGTTACCCTTTATAAAAAAACTCTTCTGAGCAGACTGGACGACCTTGTCGATTTCCTCCACACCATCTCTGATCTCTCTTATACCATGTTTCGTAGATTTAGTGACGACGGGAACGTCTTGACTCCCTTTTTCTATATTGACTAGTATCTGGTTGATCATCTCAGTGCTCTTTTTCAGGCTATCCATGATCTCCGGGGCCTTTTGGGTCGTATCTCCGATGCTTGTAAGGATTCTGTTTACATGATTCAGTTGTTCGTATATCTTTTGGAGCAATTCCTCAGAGTATACAAGCTTGCCCACCGAGCCCCTTCCTTTTCTCATTTCAAGGCTCATCGCTTCAATGTTCGCCATGGCTTCAGCCATGCTGTCCAGCGAAGTGTAAAGCGGCCCTTCTGGGTTCCGCATATGCTCCACGATTTCTGAGATGGCCTGAACGGTTTTTACAAACATCTTGGCGGTCTTTTCAACCTCAAACTCTGCCATAACGTCGTCCAATGATTTTTTCGCCTGTGATGGAATAGTACCATTTTCAGGAATGGGCAACGACTTAGGTGTTCCCGGCTTTATGGATACGTATTCCGATCCTATGAAGGTCGGACTTTCAACGGTTGCCACAGAGTCCGTTTTTATTCGGGGCGCATAGCCCTTCAGGACGGCAAGTTCCACCTTGACTTTATCACCCTCAAGCCTGACGCTTTTCACCTTGCCTATGTCTGCTTTGTAAAGCTTTACCCGTGCATTTTCGCTGAGGTTGTAAGCTTCATCAAACACGGTGTAATAAGTGATATACGTTTCAAACCAGTCTTTTCCTCTCCCGAGCATGACAACAATGGTTAGAAGGAGTATCACCATGATGACCATAAAGGCCCCTACGATTCTTTCTCTTGCGTCAAAACTTATTCTCATTGTCTTCCTGCCCCAACTCTCAATTGTCTATTGAATATTGTCTATTGAATATTGAAGAAAAACTCCTCAAGAATCAATTTTCAATATTCAATCGAAACAATCGTCAATTCATATGGTTACCCTTCCTTTGTTTATTAATATTTGCCTCTGGGAAAATTCCTTTGTAAAGCCCTCATCAGTTGAAAAAAATACCAGCGCAAGATCCTTCCTGATCAGATTCCTGAGAACCCCTTTCAGGGCCTCAAAGCTTTTTGTCCTCAGAAACTCTCCGGGCCTTTCAACCAAAAGGGTTTCAGGATTCTTCGAAAGCTCTCGTACAATCACAAAAAGCCTGTTTTGTTCAGGATTAAGTTGATGTGGTCTGACGTCGAGCCTTTTTCCCAGCCCAAAGACCCTGCAGAGCTCGATAACTTCTTCGGACATCTGAATGGAAGTTGAATCTTCAAAATAGTATCTCATGAGCATAAGATTATCTTGTACGGAACGATTCGTTATCAGTGTTGCATCTGATGCTATATATCCGACGTTCTTCTTGTAGGCAAGGAGACCCCTGTAGTCTGAGAAGTCGAGCTCCTTTCCTTTGTAAAAGAATTGGCCACACTTTGGGGGCTCAAGGGTGGCTATGCCCCGTAGCAGGAGATGGGCATCATCAGGTGAATCTGTTCCAATTGAAAATGCCTCTCCCTTTGACAAGACAAGATTGATGTTTTTCAATCCATTTCCATCGCCAAGCGGTTCAAGCGAATAATCGGAGAGCCTGATTAGTTCCGTAGCCATGACATTTCGGGAGTTCTACAATTCATTGAAGTTAAAGGGGGTTTTGTAGCACTCATGGAATAATGGAATGTTGGAATAATGGAATAGTGGGTAACAAAAGCAGAAGACATCATATTCGATTGTTTTTCTTCCTTTAAACCCATCATTCCACCATTCCAGTATTCCATCATTCCAATTGCGGAGCGAAGCGGAGCTAAG
>JAQYWL010000005.1 GCA_030145035.1 Desulfobacteria bacterium
AAGTGCAATATTTCTATTTTAGAACTGTGGTAGGAGGAATCTGCTACGCTGACTTTCAACGAACACTGAGATTAATTCAATTTATTGTTTTAAAAGATCTAGAGATACTTAGAGACCTCACATCATAGGCCAATTATCCCAATCTTACCACGCAGAAGAGACAAACCTCACCGCATCGGCACAGGTACTACAGCGAGATTCAGAGATGATTACTACCCTGCCTGTGCCGCTAAAGCCATATGTGCCCAGCACATTCCACTGGCCACCATTTGCCTTCTGGTTGACCTCAATGGTATCAAGCAAGGTGTGCCCGTCATATATCTCTACCGCAACATTGGCACATCGGCTCAGCCGTTCCGTCCACCACAGAGAGACCTCATAAGGCCCGTCAATGGCAGCCTCGAACGTATACTCGGCACCAGCGGTTCTGCTATAAAGAGAGTTATCACCATAGGGATTGCCGCTTCTGGACAGATACCAACGCCCAGTCGATGAGGTGCCCGCATCACCATTATCGATGATGACCTTTTCAGGGGGAACAAAATCTCCGATAGTTATGTCATACGTACCAGTCCTGGTGGTGCCGCCTTCAGTGTAAGAAGCCGAAATCTGGCACGATTCGTCTGAACTAACTTCATAGGTCGTCATAAGGCCTGTGGCCGAGATCTCTGCATAGGGAAAGTCCATATCCCAGGTATCCGGTTCGACTAGTTGATTGGTCCCATTGGTATAGTAAGCCGTACAGTTATAATCCGCGCTGGAATTTTCGTTGACACTCAGCGGTCCTTCGATCTCGACGTGGTCAAGTTCACGCTCAGGCGGCCCTTCGATCTCGATGTGGTCGAGTTCACGCTCAGGAGAGACAAACCTCACTGCATCGGCACAGGTACTATAGCGACCCTCAGAGATGATTACTACCCTAACTGTGCCGCTAAAGACATAAGTGCCCAGCACATTCCACTGGCCGCCATTTACCTTCTGGTTGACCTCAACGGTATCAAGCAAGGTATGCCCGTCATATATCTCCACCGGAACACTGGTACATCGGCTCACCCGTTCCGTCCACCACAGAGAAATCTCATAAGACCCGTCAACAGCGGCCTCAAACGTATACATCGCACCTGCTCGATAACTGTAAACAGAGTTATCACCATAGGGATTGCCACTCCCAGACACATACCAACGCCCAGTAGACGAGGTGCCCGCATTACCATTATCGATGATGACCTCTTCAGGCCCTAAACGTGTATGAGAGAACAGCATGTACCCCACCACCTCTGTGGTATGGCCTGTTTCACTGTCACCGGATTGTTCTTCAACGATCTTCACGTCTACCGCATAGAAGTCCTTGTCTTGCCAGCGCAGGTTGGCCGTATCTTTGCCGTCGGTCGTCTGCATGTCGGCAAGAAACACAGGGACATCTATAAAGGTCTCATCATAAACGACGGTGTGCAACTCATGTGTCACCACATCATCGGTTTTCTCGACCTCAAAGGTCAGGCCATCCACTGTTCCCGATGAGGGTTCCCAGGCGATGTAGCAGATGGTCTCGCTGTCATGGACTTGAGGATTGATCTCCTGCTCCTGCATACGAAGCTCAAAGCCGTTGGTGCTCACGTTTTGCACCCTGGTGGTTACCGCATCTGCTTCATTATAGCTGGAGACAGCAGTTATCACCACAGGTGCCACCTGAAAGGTTCGGCTGAAGGCCACGTCTCCAAAGGAACTTGTCATGTCTGTCTCAAACTGTCCTGCTTCCACCATGGTACCGTCTGCCAAGGTGTGAGTGCCACGCTCCATCACAATGTAGCCTACAGTCTCCATCGAATGGATATCATCCAGATAATCCCATTCCTGGACACGGATCTCAAAGCCAGTTGCACCCACATTACGAATCCTTGCAACAGCAGGCTCGCTTTGATTACAGCTCAACGACCTGGCTACTACAATAGGATTGTGAAAAGCCTCGCTAAACTCCACCCGCTTCCAATCGTGATCCACGCTCACCTCACCGATTTCCAGAGGAGGAAGCTCGGGCCTTGAGTCAGGATCGGCAGGGTCAAAGCCGACATCTATCTCCACACCGTCCGAAAAGCCGTCATTGTCCGAATCAGCATCCAATATATTGATCAATCCGTCACCATCGTAATCACCATCCCAGTCTGCTCCCCAAAAAGCCAGTTCGTCACCATCATTAATGCAATCACCGTCAGTATCCGCCTTATTTGGATCGGTGTTGTAAATATTCACCTCGTCGTCGTCTGGTATGCCATCTCCGTCAGTATCGGCTTTTGGAGTGTAGCACACTTCATTGGAATCACCACTCTCGTTGCCGGAAGTATCAAAAGCCCTCGCAACAAAACAATAAGTGGTATTGTCATCCAGGTTGTACATGGTGCATGTTGTCTCAGTCCCTTCCCAGGCCGGCTGACTGTAATTGTAACTTTGGCCTTCCTGGCGGTAGAAAACCCTATAACCAGCAAGGTCTTCTTCGTTGTTAGCATCCCAGGCCAGCGTTACGTCAAGTGAATAGACAGTTTGGGAGAATAGAAAAAGGACCAAGGCAAAAGTGACAAGAGATAGGAGCCCGAAAGTCGGAAAGCGGGAAAATGGGGTTCCTAAGTATCTTGTTACATAACATGGTGGCATGACAGCACCTCCCAAGCTTCTTTAGTATTTCAAGCTCTGAAGCCGGGTTTGGTTTCTAGCAAGGAGTATGCCAAATAGGTTGGTCACCTGTTCCTTTGATTTTAAAGGCTTTTTTTATTTAGCCTTTACTTTTCCCTGAAATCTTCTGGATTCAGATTACATTTTTGTAAAAGGTCATAGAAAGCTGTGCATACCAAGGGTGGGGCCCTTTTCCCGGGTCGGTCTTGGGTCCTGTTCCACCTTGACGAAAGCTCTCCTAAAGGATAAACAGCATACACATTGCTCCTAGGGTGATGAAAATCAGCAAAAAGCACCATGTTTTTTTCATCCGTCATTTATTCCTTTGTTATTGGTTATACGTTAATCGTTTAGGGGTTGCGCCGCCCTGCCCGCCAGCCCTGTATGCGGGCATTCTAGCTTCACTGCGAGCGAGGCGTTGGCAGGCGGGTCGTTTCGTATCACGTTGGTCGGTTGCGTTGTTCTTTTCCGATAACCCTGGCCCAGGCCGGGATGTTGAAAGATTGACGGTCTTCTTTTCCTGTCGCGCCCCTGGCCCAGACCGGGATTTTTTCCCTGGCCATGGTCCAACTTCCCTGGCCCAGACCGGGTTTCTCTCTGCTGGGCATTCTCCGGCTTCTGTCGCGCCAGGGCGCGGGCTGTCGCGCCAGGGCGGGCAGGGCGGGCCGTTCCACGAATGCCGACCCGAGCCGCGCAACCGCAACCTTTCCACTTAGGATGTCAGATGGAAGCAAACAAGATCGAAAATTGTTAAGAAGGAATGCTTCCTGTTGCAGGATATGGGCGTAGATGGTAGAAGATAGTTTATTTGCCGAATGGGTCTACGGTAACGTCATATAAGGAGCTAACCAATTGTAAGGGCGAACTTATTCGGCCAAACTATTTTTGTATAAAACCCGAAATCCGAATACCCGCCTGCCAACGCCTGAGACAGCATTCAGCTTATGTGCCGGCACCCGCCTGCCATCGCCACGGTCGCCGGGAAGCTGCAATGCCCGCATACACGGCAATGGCGGGCAGGTCGAAATCCCTGGCCCAGACCTGGACTACATGGGCACCAAAATCATCTGGGCATGTCGCGCCCCTGGCCCAGACCGGGATGATAGGGACGGCACATCAATGCTAAAGCTGTCGCGCCAGGGCGGGCAGGGCAGGCCGAAACAATATCAAATGACAAAAATGCAAAATTCAAAACAATACCAATTGGAAGATTACTGGTGGCAACAGCCTATGTCTTGAGTGTTTGAACATTTGAATTTCGAATTTGTTTCGAATTTCGTGCTTCGTGCTTCGAATTTTTTAGCGTCCCTGTCTGGTGTACGGATTAAAATGTCTTTATGTGTGAATGAATTAATACTTACTTTGACATGCTCCTGCGGACGCGTTGGCCAGGTGTCGTAAAGGGATTTCAGGTGAGAGCAGTTGTTCAGCGAGTGACAGCGTGCGAGGTTCGTGTGCGCGATCAGATCGTAGGGCAGATTGGACCGGGGCTCCTTGTACTATTAGGGATTTCTCTGTCTGATGAGGAGAAAGACGCGGATTATCTGGCAGACAAGATCGCACACCTGAGAATCTTTGAAGATGATGCCGGCAAGATGAACCGCTCCCTCGTTGATACGGGTGGCGAGATGCTAATAGTCTCCCAATTTACCCTCCTTGGCGATTGCCGTAAGGGCCGGCGCCCATCTTTTGTTGAAGCAGCCCCCCCGGAAAAGGCCGAAAGGCTTTATGACTATTTCGTTGATCGAGTCAGATTGAATGGTATCTCGGCAGCCACAGGTCAGTTTCAGGCCATGATGGCCGTATCTCTGGTCAATGATGGGCCGGTAACACTGATTGTCGAAAGTAAGTGACTACGCCTTTTTCAAATCGAGTTTGAAAAAAGAGGCCCATACGGGGCAGTCAATATCCAATGTCCAATTCTCAATGTCCAATTCTCAAGTATTTACAACAGGGAGATTCCCGCCTTCATTCATTGGGCATTGATCATTGAGAATTGGATATTGCAATATTTCTCCATATCGACAATCTTTTGTCGATGTTGCACCACTAAGCGCCTAGACATGTCTGACAAGAAGGACATGGACCGCAACTACGATGAGATCCCTTAAGAAATATTACCTTGATTGTAAGTGATTTTTTGCCACGAGATGTGGGTGGTAGGAGAAAAAAGAAGATCCATGGACAACCAGCGTAAGGGGACCAGACTGTGGGTAGGCCTTTTGCTCGTTGCCACAATAACTTGGTTTGCCTGTGCCCCTATCAAGAAGCAGGTGTACCGTATCATACGTCCCGAAGCTTGCTGGGAAAGCGTTCGCACTATAGCTGTCCTGAAGTTTGATGGGGCTTATGGGAAAATGCTCTGGCGTCACGTTTACAACAGACTCGGCGAAGTTCAACATTTCAACCCGAGGGACGCCACCCAGCTTCGTGCCCTGGCCAAACGCTCATATGACAGAGCAGAGGACACCGAGCTTTTGCACGCCCTTGAAGATTTTGAAGCCGATGCCGTGATGACAGGCCTTGTGACCGCTGATCTCCATGACATGCACGGCACCGATCAGGTGCAGGTGAACGAAGGAACAGGCCATTACAAGAAGGGAAAAAACATCTATGGTCAGTGGGTCGATGTGGAAATCAAACGCACTGTGCTCAGGCCTGTCCCATATGTCATTCGACAGGCCTCTGTTGAGATGGAGTACAACGTATTCGATCTGAAGATCAAACGAGTCATCACCACCGGCATGCTCAAACAAACCCATGATGAGAAATTTGGCGGTGACAGGGAGTACGGCCCTCTCGGCCACAAGTTGAGCGATCTGCCGACTCAAAATGGTACTTTGGACAAACTGGCTGCCGGACTGGCTACCAGGCTTGTTGCAAAGCTCTCCCGCATGAAGCTTGCGAGGATGATCAGGCTTGACGAAGGTGGAAATAGTATGGTGAAACAGGGGGCAGAACTGGCCAAAGGCGGGATCTGGGAAGAGGCCATAGAAATCTGGGAGCAAGTGATCCATGACGAACCCGACAACGCTGCTGCGTATTACAACCTGGGGGTGGCCCACGAAACCCTTGGTGACATGAAAAGTCTCAGGATGGCAGGTGATCTCTATAAGAAAGCGGCAAGCCATGGGGACAAGAAGCTCTACACAGAGGCTGTTGCAAGGATTCAGCGGGTCATCAGGCAAGGCCACAACGACTAGCTATACATGGCGCCGTTAATCCTTACGCATTTTGGAGCACGGGAGAGAATTTGAAACGTAGGGGCGGGCTTCACGCCCGCCCGCATGGCTGCACAGATCGGGTTTTTCGGGCGGGGACCCGCCTGCCAACGCCTGCCTGCCGGCTCGCTGAGCTTGCTAGGCAGACGGGGCACTGGCGGGCAGGTAAACCCCGCCCCTACGAAAGGAACGAGCAGCACGAGGCGTTCAATGCGCAATTATCTATGTCGTCATGTATAAAAAGGGGGTTGAGAAGAGATATGAAAGGAAACCTGAGCAAAAAAAAAGTAGAAGAACTCAGAAAGCGCCTTGTCCGCAAGCCGGAACTTGTGTTGGATGTCCTGGGACCGGGAGAAAAAAAGAAGGTCTTTGAGTTTTCTGAAAGATACAAAGCTTTTCTCGATTCCGCCAAGACAGAGCGTGAGGCCGTGCGCCTTATCGAGGTCTTTGCCAAAAAGAAGGGGTTCAAGGATATCACACGGGCCAGGAGCGGAAAGAGGTTTTACAAGATCAACAGGAACAAGAATATTGTTTTGGCTGTAGTTGGCAAAAAGCCTCTGATTTCAGGTGTGAATCTTATCGCATCTCACATTGACTCGCCGCGGCTTGACCTGAAGCAAAACCCCCTCTATGAAGAGGTGGACCTTGCCTTTCTGAAGACCCACTATTATGGTGGTATCAAGAAGTATCAATGGCTGGCTCGACCCCTGGCCGTTCACGGTAAGGTCATCAAAAAAGATGGAAGCCATCTCGATCTGGACGTGGGCGAATCAGACCATGACCCTGTTTTCACTATAGCCGATCTCCTGCCGCATCTTGCACGTAAGGTCCAGACGGAAAAAAAGGTATCTGAGGCCTTTGAAGGGGAGAAGTTGAACGTTTTGGTCGGCAGCGTACCCATAGGCGACGATGAAACCAAAGAGCGTTTCAAGCTTGCAGTACTTCAATACCTCTTCGACACCTACGGTATTGTCGAAGAAGACCTGGTGAGTTCTGAGATAGAGATCGTACCTGCCGGCAAGGCGCGTGATGTGGGCTGGGACCGGAGCCTTATCGGTGCCTATGGCCAGGACGATCGGGTATGCGCTTATGCGGCGCTTGAGGCGGTGGGTGAACTAAAGACCACGGAGACAACGGCAGTGGCTTTTTTCATCGACAAGGAGGAGATCGGAAGCGATGGGAGTACGGGAGCAAAATCGCGTTTCCTGGAAGACTTTGTGGCAGATCTGTTTGAGGTAACCGGTGAGCATCCCAGTGGAGCAGCTCTGAGATCCTGTTTGATGTCCTCCGGCGCGCTATCTGCCGATGTGACCGGTGCTCTTGACCCGGATTACCAGGACGTGCATGAAAAGCGCAATGCGGCCAGGATCGGATATGGCGTCTGTATCACCAAGTTTACCGGCTCTCGCGGCAAGTACGGATCAAGCGATGCTAATGCCGAATATCTGGCTCAAATCCGAAAGCTCTTTAACGAAAACAGGGTCGTCTGGCAGACCGGTGAATTGGGCAAGGTGGATGAGGGCGGCGGCGGCACGATTGCCAGGTTTCTGGCCATCTATGGCATGGAGGTTGTAGACTGCGGCACCCCGCTTCTTTCTATGCACTCTCCCTTTGAGATTGCAAGCAAGGCTGATACCTACATGACCTATAAGGGATATTCCGCATTTTTCAATACGTAACTCGATAGTATAGGAATTTCGTTTCTTGAGCGGCGTAGCCGCGTTATATAAAATCGCGCAGCGATTTTATGACTTGAACCCATGAAGACCTATCTGGATTGTATACCTTGCTTCTTCAAACAGGCGCTTTTTGCTGCCAGGGTCGTCCTTGATGATGAGGAAAAAATCAAACAGGTGCTCGACAGGATCGGAATGCTTGTCTCTGAGATCCCTTTGCACAGCTCCCCCCCTGAGACCGGCAGGGAGATTTACAGGACCGTCAGAGAGGTAACGGGCGTAGACGACCCCTTTGCAGGCCTGAAGGCCGAAAGCATTGAAAAGGTCCTATCACTCTACCCCTCGTTGAAGGAGATGGTGGAGATCTCCGAGGAGCCCCTGGAAACTGCTGTAAAGCTCGCCGTAGCGGGAAATATCATCGACTTTGGCGCCAACCCCGATTTCCAATTGGAACAAGACATTCAAGAATCCCTCCGAAAAGAACCGGCTATCAACCATTACGAGGCCTTCAAGAACAAGCTGGAAGGGGCCAGCGAGATCCTCTATCTGGCAGACAACGCCGGTGAGACCGTGTTTGACAGGATCCTTATCGAAGTGATGGCCAAACCTGTAATATATGCGGTCAGGGATAGGCCCGTAATCAATGATGCCACGGTCAAAGATGCAATAGAGAGTGGACTTGATAAGGTGGCAAAAGTCGTTTCTTCAGGATGCGACGCTCCGGGAGTCATCCTGAAGAGATGCTCGGAAGAGTTTCTTGATCATTTCAAAAGTGCTGATCTAATCATTAGCAAAGGACAGGGAAACTACGAAACACTCTCCAGTGAGCAAAGGCCGATATTTTATCTCCTGAAGACCAAGTGTTCTATTGTTG
Organism: Desulfobacteria bacterium; assembly: GCA_030145035.1. Classification (GTDB taxonomy): domain Bacteria; phylum Desulfobacterota; class Desulfobacteria; order Desulfobacterales. The sequence goes on from JAQYWL010000005.1 coordinate 8,439, forward strand.
CCAGGGACCTTGGTGTCAACCAGGGAGATACGGTCATCAAATACGCCCTGCGTGGAAACTAGCTATGGCTGGTACGTCCCGCGGCAAAATTTGCCCTGTGATGGTGTCATCTTTTGTCATAGCTTGTCCTCAGCCTCTTGACATCGCACTCCTCGGCCCAAAATATACGGACATTGCAGACGGTTATCAGCTTCACACTTGGCACCGGAGTTGCATACGGAATGGATCAAGATCTATTTGAAAAATCATTCTAAGAAAGAACACCGGTGGGGGCTGAAACATGTCGGCTACAGGTCACAAACGGGAAACGATCGACAATACGCCAAAAACCAGACGGGTAGAAGAGCTCTATGTAGCGGCTTTTGAAGTGCCGGTCGGCGATGGCGTCTTTGCAGAAGTCATCATGTCTGGCATCTATGGTGACGGCAAGATGATGTTTGCACGAAGCACTGTGGAGCATGAGACGAATGCGGTTCCTTCGCTGATACGTCTTTGTAAGGAGATAGAGCAGAAGCGAGGCCTTTCCTGGAGGCTGCTGAAGTTCGACAGGGAAGGAGTCCATGAACTCGACAAGCATGTTTACGAAGAGTACCTGAATTGGATGGTCATGTGAGGGTTTTGCTGGCTGAAGAGGAAAAGAAAGCCTTTTCCAGCGCTAAGAGGTACGCGATGAAAGCCCTTATTTTAGACGATGACAACGAGGTCTGTGAGTTTATTGCCTCGGTCCTGGAAGAATCGGGCGTGGCCTATGAAATATTCCTGGATCCGTTACAGGCCCTTGAGTGCATGAACGGCAACAACTATGATTTTGCCTTTGTTGATATCGGCTTGCCGAACATGGACGGGCTTGAATTCTCCAAACGCTTTAAAGAAAGCTGCCCCGAGTGTGACATTGTATTTATCACTGGAGCCGGAGACTATAACAAGGCTGTCCAGGCCATCAAGGTTGGAGCCTATGATTTTGTAAAAAAGGCATTCAAACGCTTGGACATCAGCATGTGTGTGGCCCGTCTCATTGAAAAGAGGCGACTGTGCCAGGCTCAGAAACGCCAGGAAGTACTTGATTTTGCAAATAAAGTGTCCCTTCGATTGATGCATGAATTGAGAAATCCCCTCGCTGCTATCGGGGGATTTTCAAGGCTTGCATACACCAAGGACTGCCCGGAGGACAGGCTGAGGCAATATACAAAGATCATCTTTGATCAATCCTTGAGACTCGAAAAAGTCTTCGACAAAGTCTTGCAGCACTTGAAAGTCGGTGCCGAGCAATTGTAGACACGTTTTGCACGCCACGAGAAAATTTTTCTAATCACTTGATTTATCGAACGATTCCTGATATAAGATACATATGCACAGGCAAGCAGGCAAGCAAAGCTTGGCCTGTGCCACCCCTCGCAACCCTTTGACGAATACCTGCCCGCCAGTGCCGGGCGATGTCAGGGGGGAGGGTTTGGCCTCCGGCCCATAGGCGCCTACGCCCCGGAGGGGTGGGGGTGAAAATCCGACCCAGATAGAGGAGAAAGAGGCGATGAATAAGGCAGAACTGGTAGAAGCTTTAAGGAAGGAAACTGGTCTCACGAGAGTCAAGGCCGACGAGGTAGTCGAACTTTTCTTTGATCAAATGTCCGATGCCCTTGCACATGAGGGCAGAGTGGAGATACGCGGACTGTGCTCCTTCCATGTAAAGAAATACAGGGCGTATACCGGCAGAAACCCGAAGACAGGGGAAGCTATCCGGGTAAAGCCGAAGAAACTTCCCTTTTTCAAGTGTGGCAAGGAACTTAAAGAAATGGTTGATTATCGTGCCTCCTGACCCGGGCACGCACATCACCGCTGTTGACCTAAACCATCGATAGTTCATCATCTATTCAACCCCCACACTTTACCTCACCATCTATAACGATTGAAGTCCCTGATATTTAACAGGGCCTGCTGCGGATTATGTAAAATCGAGTAGCGATTCTATAGCCTGGGGTCAAAAAGCGTCTGGGGTCACACATGTTCGAATCCATCACGGCCTTCTCTGAAGGTTGGAGGTTCCATATCAGGGGAATTCGCTTCGGCTTTAGCCATCTTTCTTTCCTGACCCTCTCCATTGCCCCTTTTCTCATAACACTGGCCCTCTACATCTTTGCCTTTTACATGTTTACCCTCTATGCAGATGATCTATTGCGCATGGTCTGGCACGTTGAAACTGGCGAATCTTCCACGTACGTGGGGTGGCTTTACTGGGCCTATCTGCATGTCGTCAAATTTTTTCTTTACCTGATCGTCCTCGTGGTCATGTTCTATATGTTCATCGTGCTTTCTAACGTTCTGGCCTCACCAGTTTATGACTACATTAGTACAAGGTACGAGCGGATCCACTACCAAAATGCCCCCCGCGAGCAGGTAGCCTCCCCTGCGAAGGGTGTGCTGACAGTCATGAAAGAGGAAGTCAAAAAAGCTCTGCTGATGTTGGTTATCCCACTGCCTCTGCTCTTTGTCCCTGTGGTAGGCACGGTATTGAGCTTTATCGTTGCCGGGGTCCTTATTGCTTGGGATTATATAGACTTTTCTCTTTCAAGAGACTATCCGCTCCTAAAAGACCGGATTAAGGCGGTGTGGCGGTACAAGCTTATTTTGCTGGGGTTTGGGTGCCCTCTTCTGATCCCGTTCTTGGGCCTCATAATCATGCCGTTTGCCATTTTAGGTTCTACGAAGCTCTATTTTGATAGGATGAAAGAAACCCCCAAAATCGAAACGCTGTCTTAGGCGGACACACCGGCAGTGCGGAGAGGGCGCATTATTATGGAGTTATGACTTTTCTAAAGGTCAAAGATATGTTAATGGTAACTCGGGTTGTCAGGTTCACGGTTGGCTGTTTTGCGCTTTTGTAACTGCTCGGGTTCACGGTTCACCGTTGACCGTTGACAGGTTAATCTCTGAACCTTGAACCTTGGAACCTTGAACCTAAGTAGTTACTCTTCATTGCTCTCTAACCTTGAACCTTGGAACTTTGAACCTGAGTAGTTACTGTTAATGAAAATGTAGATCTAAACGGGACGGGGCGTCAAAAACTTGAGGTATAGGCGTCAAGGATACGTCATTTGAGACGCACCCGGACCGTGCAAACGTACTTGGAGCAAGTCAAGCGGAAATGAACACACGCTTCCAGGAAGTAATCCTGGCCTATGAGATTCTGAACCCGGTCATAAAAGGCGACAGAAGAATCGTTCTAAGTATGGACATAATGATCGAAAGGGTGCGGGTTCACAATGTCCGCATCACGAGGTGTTGAGAACAGATTTTCGTCCGGATTCCAGACAGGGCAGGTGCTGACCATTGCCGGTGCCCACTTTGTGCATGATGTGTTCAGCAGCTTTCTTGCCCCGTGGCTTCCCCTTCTCATCGAGAAACTCAGCCTTTCCCTGACCTTAGCAGGCTCATTAACCATATTCATACGTATCCCCTCCCTAGTGAACCCACTCATTGGTGTCGTGGCCGACCGCATTGACATGCGCTACATGGTCATTTGTGCCCCCGCGGTCACTGCCGTGTGTATGAGCCTTATTGGCCTTGCACCCAGCTATGGGGTGGTGGCTGTGTTGCTCTCTGTAGCCGGGCTTAGCGCTGCTGTATTTCACGTGCCAGGGCCTGTGATGATTGCACGGGTCTCCGGTGCCCAGGTCGGAAAAGGGATGAGCTTCTTTATGGCGGCCGGTGAGTTTGCCCGAACGGTTGGCCCCCTGGTGGCAGTCGCCGCCGTCTCACTCTGGGGATTTGAGGGGAGTTACCGCGTGATGATCCTTGGGCTGGTTGCCTCGGGCTTGCTGTACTGGCGACTCCGGCATGCCACGATCCACTGTGAAAGAAGGCATCACAGCTCTGTGGTCAAGACCTGGAGGGCCATGCAGCACGTACTGATTCCCTTGGTCTGTATAGTGGTTGCCCGCGCCTTGATGGTCGCCTCCCTCAGTGCCTTCTTGCCGACCTTCATGGTGGCTCAGGGCCGAAGCCTGTGGTTTGGGGGCACGGCCTTAGCCCTGGTTGAGTTTGGCGCGGTGCTTGGCACCATGGTTTCCGGAACCTTAAGTGACCGGCTGGGACGTCGGTTTGTGCTCCTAGGGGCCATGATCGCCTCACCTGTCCTCATGCTCATTTTTCTGGTAACCCCGGCCTGGGCGCTCTTTCCCGTGCTGGTGCTGCTGGGGTTCAACGCATTTGCCACTGCGCCGGTCATGCTCGCCATTGTGCAGGATCATGCCCACGGAATGCGGGCCACTGCCAACGGGATTTATATGGGCATAAATTTTCTCGTGGTCTCAGGTGTAACCGTACTTGTGGGCTGGACGGGAGACCTGCTGGGCCTCCGGGTTGCTTTTGCCTGGAGCGCGGTGCTGGCCCTGCTTGGCGTTCCTGTGATCTATTTTCTTCCTCGATCCAAAATCTGCCTCAACTTTTGTGACAGATCCATAACGCTGAATGGCTTCTGAATGAAGCTATCACAACCACGTTCCAATATCTCTGTTGCCTCGCCGTCTATGCCGTATCCGCTCGAAAGGAGGACCTTTATATCTGGGTTGATCTCCTTCATGCGGTCATATGCCTCACCACCACCCATATTGGGCATAACCATGTCCAAAAGGACGATGTCTATGTC
>JAQYWL010000145.1 GCA_030145035.1 Desulfobacteria bacterium
AAAATATAGGGGTTACAGATTTTTCCCTTCAGTCGAAATGACAAAAAGAGGGGTTTTCGTTCAGACACTAATTAGGCAATTGTTACCAAAAAAACGAAGGCTTTTCAGTAGTGGGCTTTACAATGGAAAAGAAGATGTTGATTGCAGTAGATGACTGCGTCTATTCGAAACGGGCAGTCACGTACGCGGCGAGAATTTCCTCGGCTGCCACGGACATAACTTATACGCTATTTAATATGCTCCCCCTGATTCCGCGAATCTTCATGGACATGGCTGAAACAGATCCTGAGGTCAAGGCTGAGGTCAATGAGATTGTTCGCAAGGATACCGAAGCAGCCGGATGTGTGGTTGAGGAATTCAAAGACCTCATGGTGCGTGAGGGGGTACCAGAAAACCGTATTGAAACGGTTACCGAACCCATCAGCCATCCTTGATGAAACGAGAACCGGAGGATATGGCACGGTGGTGATGGGCCGACGGGGCGAAAGGGATGCCTTTTTCACGGGACGAATTGCTATGCGCTTAGTCCAGAAGGTTTCTGATCATGCTTTATGGGTGGTTCCTTAAGGGTACACCGTCAAAGGGGAGAAGCTGTCTGTCAATGTACAAGGGCAAGGCGACCTTTGACAAGGGTCTTTTAACCCATTAGGCAAGTAAATCCGTAACGAAAAGGAGGTAGACAAGATGGCAAATAAAGAAGAGAAATGGATATGTGCCCACTGTGGCTATTCAGCTTCAGGTAAATTCGTTGGGGATATCTGCCCCCAGTGTGACTTGACCTACTGGAAATGTCATAAGTGCAGATTTCTGGTGACAGCCGGAAAACCACCGGATGTTTGCCCTTCATGTGGTGATAAGACTGATTTCTTAAACGTCACCTGCTATACGCCAGAGTGCGGAGGGCCTCGCCACGTTGATGGCCGGTTGATATAGGGTAAAGGGACGAGAATCTTCCCGCCAATCCTTTCAGGTCCAAGGTTAAATATGCCCACACTTTAGACCAAGGAAAGTATCTATGTTAGTAAAAAGCTGGATGACCGCTGATGTCATTACCGTCGATGAAGACACCCCAATGATGAAGGCTTCTATCATCATGAAGGAGAAAAAGATCCGCTCCTTGCCAATTGTGAACAAGACGGGCAAACTGGTAGGGATTGTCACCGACGGGGACTTGAGAGACGCTTCACCATCCAAGGCAACGACCCTGGACGTATATGAACTGAATTATCTGATCTCCACTATTAATATCAAGGACCTTATGACGAAAGATCTGGTGTTTGTCAGGCCCGATGACACGGTGGAATTCGCTGCAATCTTGATGCTGGAAAACAGGATCTCATCACTTCCGGTCATCAATGACAAGGATTCCCTGATCGGCATTATCACACAAACCGACATTTTTAAGGTTTTGATCAATATTACAGGAGTTTATACCGGCGGCATCCAGTTTGCTGTCAGCCTGGAGGACCACGCGGGTTCGATTAGAGAAGTCACCGATGTGATCCGGTCCTACGGTGGGCGTATTGTGAGTATCTTATCCACAGGCGAAACCGCTGAAGAGGGTTGGCACAATGTTTACATACGCACGAGGCCCTTGCCAGAAGAAAAGCTCAGAGATCTGGTCAAAGAACTGGAAGAGAAGTTTGTAGCCCTTTACACGTCTAAGGACTTACTCGAAGAGCTTGAGAGTCGGCGCATTCGGATTCCAGGATAGCCCGTTTGCAGTGTTGGTCTGACTCGGTGGATGTACCTAAAGTGATCGGTTCCAGGTTCAGGGTTCAAAGGTTATAGTCTACTTTACAAGGGTTCAGGGTTCACGGTTCAGGGTTGACAACCCCTGGCCCAGACCTGGTTGGTGAGCGTGATAGTCTCTCACGAGCGTGTCGCGCCAGGGCAGGCTTTGAACCTATGAACTTTGAACGGTGAACTTTCTTTATTGACGCGTCATCCTTTTGCTAACAGTCAGTTAGGGCTCTTCAACCGGGAACCGTGAACGTTGAACCGCTCAACCCAGGTGTAACAGTGTTTGCGCCGTGTGCCCGACGCCCGATCTACCTTTTTTCAGAGAGGTTGCTCATAAACCAACAGAAGGCCACCCGATGAAGAGAAGGCCAACCTACGAAGAATTGGAACAAAAGGTCAAGAAATTAGAGAAAGAACTCAACTGTCTATACACGGTTTTTGAGATCATCAATCGCCCGGGGATTTCTCTGGAGCAGAGGCTGCAAGAGGTTGTCGCCTCAGTCTCCCAGGGGTGGCAGCATTCAGAGATTGCTTCTGCCCGGCTGATGTTTGAAGGTCAGGTATATGTCAGCGACCGGTTTGAAGGCGGCCCGTGCAGGCAGGCCGCAGACCTTATCGTTGATGGAAAGAAGGTCGGTGTCATCGAAGTCTACTATGGGGAAGAAAGACCTGAGCGTGACGAAGGGCCTTTTTTAAGGGCAGAAAGAGACTTGATCAATGCTATTGCCAGAAGAATAGGCATATTCGTCGAGCGCAGGCGGGCGGATGAAGCACGGGAAAGGGTCCAAAAACGACTTCAAAAGGCGCTTACCAAGATATTCGGCGGATTTCTCCCGATATGTGCAAAATGCAAAAAAATACGTGACGATACCGGCAACTGGGTCCCAATTGAAGCCTATATTGGAGACCGTACGGAAGTTGAGTTTACCCACAGCATTTGCCCGGAATGTGCAAAGGAGCTATATTCATAACTTTGTAAAGAAAACGTCAACCAAGTCGGAACTGCTGAATCATGTTAGTTAACAAAAAGTATATATCGACCAAATTTAGCCACACGAAGCTCAAAAAGAGGCATAAGGAGCTTGCCGTCCTGTATGACATTGGTAGCGATCTCACGAGTTCTCTTGGCCTTCAAGAGGTTCTGGATAGAGCGATCCTGAAAGTACGGGAGCACTTTAAGGTATATGCTGTCAGGATTTACT
>JAQYWL010000049.1 GCA_030145035.1 Desulfobacteria bacterium
TCAGGCGAAAAAGGCATGGGTTGTAGACTTGAAAAAGGACAAGCATCGACTCAAGACCCACCTGGAGCCAGAGGAGGCCAATCAGTGTATGGATGGTAAGCAGTGTGTTTCCCTTGGACTCCAGGTTGGACAACTGAAGGCCAACATAGAGAGGATGTAGGGACTGACCAACATCGTGGGATACATAATGATAATTGAGAAGGAGGACATCATGAAAAAGGTTACAGGCGCTTTAGTCTTGGTATTGATCGTCGGTATTTGCAGTTACGTGGCAGAAGGCCATGCCCAGATGGGTCCCGGACTGATGGGACAGGGAATGATGGCTGGAATGGGTCCTGGGATGATGCACATGAAGGGTATGGAAGCATGCGGAGGCATGCATTGTGGGGGCATGGACCTTATGAAAATACTCCACCACTGGGCAGCTTGCTTCTTTATGAGAAAAGATGAATTGAAAATAACTGAGCAGCAGCTCGACCAGATTGAGGCGATTATTAACTCTCATATCAAATATGCCATTCGTAAAAACGCGGATCGAAGAGTTCTACTCATCGAAATTCAGGAGCTGTTCCTAAAGGAGAAAAGCAACCTTAAGGAAGTGGAAGCAAAGGTAAAGGCTTTGGAGACGTTAACGACCGAGATGGAGACCCAGGGGATTCGGACATTGCAAGAGGCTCTGAACGTGTTGCCGCCAGAACAACAAAAAGCTGCCAAGGCTCTTTTCAAGAAGTCAACGTTCATGAGGGCCATGGGGATCGGACCGATGCACGGTGGAATGGGCGGCCAAAAAATGAAAGAGATGATGGGAGACTAAGGAGCGGGTTCGTAGGGTCAGAGTTTAAGTCCTGCTATCTCAATATCGGGTTGCAAGACCCGTATTGCTTGAGTGCAAGTCGGCTCCTTTTCAGTGTTGAGACACGGCGCCATTCTTGGCACGCGGCCTTTTGCGCCTAAAGCTATTGTCGCTTGTCTTGCAGGAAGCAGGCTGTTGTGCCCAAAAAAGGAGATAGAAAATGAGAAAACACAGTATAGCTGTTTTTGGAGCGATCCTGTTGACAGCGGTAACCGCCGGGGCACAGCAGGAAGGGACAATTTTTCATTCGCAGGGTTGTGCCACCTGCCATAAGACGGAGGTTTCCAAAACCTATCCCTCGTTACAAGACATCGCCCATGCTTACCAGGGAAACGAAGATCAATTACTCGGATACCTTAAGGGAGAAGCACAAGCGATCATAGAACCAACAGAGGCAAGTAGGATGAAAAGATATATTGAAAAGACAAAGTCACTTTCTGATGCCGAAAGGAAGGCGTTAGCTGATTTCATCATGAGTCACGGCAAGTAGAAGATTGTTTTGCTTGCCTTGCTTGCGTTTTGGCACCAGTGAGAACGTCTTCTTAGTTCATCTCCAAACGGGGAGCTCTCTCATGCGGTTTCTGCTACTGGCGGCCCTAGTGGTGGAAATCCCTATCAAATCGTGAGGACTAACTTATGGAACGCTTTGTCAAGGAGTGGCTTCTGGATCCGACGGTTGGCAAACTGATCGCTGCTGTCATCGGCCTTGTAGTCATTATTGCAGTTGTCCGTTTGTTTCAGCGCTCTCTAACGCGCTATGTAAAGGATTCCGACACACGCTACCGCCTGCGAAAATTCGTTACAATTATTGGGTACTTGGCAGGGATCCTCATTTTAGCAATCATATTTAGCGATCGGCTCGGAAGATTGACAGTGGCCTTTGGCGTTGCCGGCGCCGGCATCGCATTCGCGCTGCAAGAGGTCATTGCGAGTATTGCCGGCTGGGTAGCCGTTGCCTTGGGCCGCTTTTATAGGACTGGAGACCGCATACAGCTAGGGGGAATTAAAGGAGACGTCATCGACATTGGCCTGTTAAGGACGACCTTGATGGAATGTGGGGACTGGGTGAAAGGCGACCTCTACAATGGCCGCATTGTGCGTATTGCCAATAGCTTTGTGTTTAAGGAGCCGGTATTCAATTACTCTGCTGATTTCCCTTTTCTTTGGGACGAGATCGTGGTGCCAGTGAAATACGGCAGTGATCGAAGAATGGCGAAAGAAATTTTTCACCGTGTGCTCAATGAAGTGGTGGGTGAATATGCTGTCTATGCCCAAAATGCTTGGAAAGAAATCGTAAAGAAATACATGATAGAAGCTGCCAAAGTAGAACCGTCCGTCACCTTGATGGCCAACGAGAACTGGATGGAATTTAACCTTCGATATGTGGTCGACTACAAGGAGCGCCGTGCCAAGAAGGATGCAATTTTTGACCGTGTGATAGAAGAATTTGACAAGACCAACGGCCGTGTCACATTGGCATCAGTATCCATGGATATCGGTTCGGTTGGTACAGCACCGTTTGGCGTGAAAATTATGGACTAGGGCCTATTTCCTTCCCTTGCCGCCTACCTTCAAATGTATTCCGGGCGATTCGATCAATTTTGACAGATTATGCCTGTATCCTTGTCCAGAAAATAAAGTGTTTTTCCCTGACAGACTATTTGAGAATGGGGTCCTTTGCTTCACAAAATACAGCCTTTACCTTATTTATTTATTGTCCAATTTAGCATATATAAAAA
>JAQYWL010000029.1 GCA_030145035.1 Desulfobacteria bacterium
ACGAATATCGAAATACGAAACAATATCAAATGACAGAAATTCAAAACTAAAAAAGATAAGTAGTCCTGACATTTTCAATCACGCTTGAGACCGTTCATACTGTTTTGAACATTTGAACATTTAGTATTTAGATTTGTTTTGGATTTCGGATTTCGTGCTTCGTATTTCCGGTTTATCCGGGTTAGGTTGTGCATCATTGCTCACCGCCGTCTTGTCCTAATTTTACCGATCGGTCTTTTCATGGCTTGCTGCCAGACAATCAGAACGGGGCTTGCTACATAAATGGAGGAATAGGTTCCTACGAAAACGCCAACAATCAGGGCAAAGGCAAAATCGTGGATGATGCCTCCTCCGAGTACAAAGAGGGCTGCGACCACTACCAGGGTGGTCAAGGTTGTGAGCAGGGTGCGGCTCAAGGTTTCGTTGATGCTCCGGTTTATGATCAGTTCATAAGGTTGCCGGTGATATTTGCGGGAGTTTTCTCGGATACGGTCAAACACAATGATCGTGTCATTCAGGGAATAGCCTATGATGGTTAGAAGGGCTGCAATAATCGGAAGGGTAAATTCTTTGTTCGTCAGGGAGAAGACCCCTACCGTAATAAGAACATCATGTATCAAGGCCACGATAGCCCCCATGGCGAATCTCAGCTTCAGATAGAAACTGAAAGTCAGGGTGACCAGCAGTGCGATTAGAATCAGAATCGGGATGCTTACACCAAATTTGTCAAATACGAAAAGGGTTACGAACAAGCATGAAGCCATGATGATGCTCACCATCCATTTGAGCTCAAACCGACCGGAGATATAGACCACAATAAAGAGAAGGGCGCAAAACATGGCTAAAAGCGCCTTTTCCCGAAGGTCTTTTCCTACCTGAGGACCCACCATCTCCACACGACGCACTTCAGCCTTGTTTCGGGGGTATGCAGACTCAAGCGTCTGTTTGATCTCAGAGGCAAGACTTTCCAGTGCCTCGGTCGATTCGGCCGCCCTGATCAAAAACTCATGCTCCTTCTTTTCTCCGAATCCCTGAACCGAAGTGATACCCAGATCGATTGATCTGAGAGCGTTCTTGATGGTTCCGGGCTCGATTTCTTCTGAAAACTTGACTTGGACCAGTGTTCCGCCGGCGAAATCGATCCCGTACCTGGGCCCCCCTTTTATGACCAGCGAAACGATGCTGATAGCGATCAGGATCAGGGAGCCTACAAAGGCGATTTTTCTTTTTCCTACAAAATCAATGTTTATGTCGGGTTTGACGAATTGCATACTCATCGTTCGCTTAATAAATTCGTACTTAGATTAATTCTTATATGGACCTAAATCTTTATCCCGTTTTGGTTTCAGGTTTCAGGGCACATGTAGGTTTCAGGTGTCAGTGTTCAGGTGTCAGGAAAGAGAACCCCAAAAACCGAAAACTGAAACCTGACACCCGACACCTGGTTTCTGACACCCGACACCCGACACCTGAAACCTGAGGAATATATCTTCTTATAGATTCTCAAAATTAACAAAAGTCTACCTATCAAGAGAATGACAAGTGCATATGTTCATATACTCAGGTGTCTTATGTGTCGCTGAAAAACCAGATAGTCAAAGATCAATCTTGTAACTACGATAGCGGTAAAGAGACTGGCCAGTATGCCAATACTGAGGGTGACGGCAAAGCCCTTTACGGGCCCTGTTCCAAATTGAAAGAGGACCAGGGCTGCGATGAGGGTAGTTACATTGGCGTCCAGGATAGTCATTGTAGCCCTGGCGTAGCCGGCGTCTACGGCAGCTCTGGGGGTCTTGCCCAGGCGAACCTCCTCCCGGATACGTTCAAAGATGATGACATTGGCATCCACAGCCATGCCAATGGTGAGGATGATTCCTGCTATGCCCGGCAGCGTGAACGTTGCCTGAAGGAAAGCCAGACCGGCCGCAATCAAAATGATGTCCAGAAAAAGTGCTATATCTGCAATGATACCGGCCCCTTTATAGTAGATTGCTATGAACAGAACCACAAGGATGCCGCCGACACACATGGAAAGGAGCCCTTTTTCAATCGAGTCCCGGCCCAGGGAAGGCCCAACAGTGCGTTCTTCAAGAATCTTGACCGGGGCAGGCAGGGCACCGGCCCGCAGCACGATGGCCAGGTCCCTGGCCTCTTCGGTGGTGAAATTGCCAGTAATGCGCGCTTCGCCTCCGCTGATTTTCTCCTGGATGACCGGGGCTGAGTAGATGCGGCCGTCCAGCACAATGGCGAGGCGTTTTTTCACGTTTGCTTCAGTAATCCGTTCAAAGAGCCGGGCCCCCTTTTTGTCAAGGTTCATGGAAACATAGGGCTCACCATATTGGGAGTCGATTTGAACCCTGGCATCGGTCAAGTACTCGCCGGTGAGATAGGTTCGTTTTTGGACCAAAAATGGGGTTTTTGTGGTACGCCTTGTGACCTTGTCTTCCCTGATTTGATAAAGGATCTCATCGCCTGGCGGGATCTTCCCTTTCAAGGCCTCCTCAGCATCATGGTCCTCATCCACCAGCTTGAATTCCAGAAGGGCAGTTTGGCCGATCAGGTTGATGGCCCTTTGAGGGTCCTTGATTCCCGGAAGCTGTACCAGGATGCGGTTTTCCCCCTGGCGACGTATGTCCGGTTCACTGACGCCAAACTGGTCAATGCGGTTTCGGATGGTTTCCATGGCCTGTTTAGAGGCCATCTCCTTAATATACTTGACTTCATCGTCAGGCAGATCGAGTCGGACAATAAGACCCTGACCGTCAGAGGTTCTGGACACGAGCCGCAGCCACGCGAACTCCTTGTCAAGCATCCTGTCAAAAGCCTCGATGCTTTGCTCGTTCAGCATGCGGGCCGATATTTGAATCTCTTCTACCCGGTCGAGATCAGCATATCGAACGCCGGCCTTTCTCATGATATCCCGGAGTTCTTGAACGGTACGTTCTATTCTGCTTTCAACTGCTTTTTGGGTTTGAACCTCAAGTACAAGATGCATGCCCCCCTGAAGATCGAGCCCCAGATGGATCTTTTCCGTGGGAAGTATACCCAGAGTCCTCCACCAGTTAGGCAGGGGGGGACAGACCGACGGCACAATATACACCAATGCCACTGCCACGAGCGCAACAACGAGAAACAGCTTCCACTTAAGTTGCGTCAATTTGTTACCCCTTTGGATTTTCGCTTTGCGCTAACCCTGCGATGTTGCCGCGTCCCACCTTTACACGCACTTTTTCTGAGATCTCAAGCGTCACAACCGTGTCGGTGATCCCCGTAATCCGTCCATACAACCCGCCACTTGTGATCACACGATCGCCCTTTTTGAGGCTGCTGAGAACCTGGCGATGCAGTTTCTGTTTCTTTTGCTGGGGTCGTATCAAAAGGAAATAGAATATGGCAAACATCAGGATCAGAGGGACGAAAGCCCCGAATCCGCCACCCTCTCCGGATGCGCCCCCTCCTGTGCCCAGGGCATATGCAATGTCAATCAAGATAGATACCTCCTTTGTTATAGTTATTCGTTATAAAATCGCGAAGCGATTTTATTCAAAAACGCGGGCAAAGATGGTGTTTACATGCCTTAGCTGGGCGTTTGCATCAAAGAGTCTTTCAATCTCATCGGGTTTCAAGTAATTTCGAATATCCGAATCATTCAGGACAAGTTCTTTGAAATCCTTTTTTTTCTTCCACGCCTGCATGGCCTGTTTTTGAACCATGTTGTACGCTGCTTGCCGGCTCACACCTCGCTTGGCCAGGGCAAGGAGTATCTGCTGTGAAAATATAAGCCCCCGGGTAAGTTCCAGGTTTTGCTGCATGCGCTTGGGATACACGACCAGGTTGCGTATGATTCCTGTCATGCGGCTCAGCATGTAGTCAATTAGAATGGTACTGTCAGGGGCGATCACCCTTTCCACAGAAGAATGGCTGATGTCTCTCTCATGCCACAGCGATATGTTGTTCATGGCAGCGGCGGCATTGGAGCGAACCAGTCTTGCCAGGCCTGACAGGTTTTCGCAGCCTATTGGGTTGCGCTTGTGGGGCATTGCAGAGGATCCCTTTTGCCCCTTAGAAAAATATTCCTCGGCCTCTAAGACCTCTGTCCTTTGCAGATGGCGAATCTCTACCGCCATCTTCTCTATTGTAGAGGCCATGATGGCCAACGTGGTAAAGTACTCGGCATAGCGATCTCTCTGGATAATCTGGTTGGAGATGGCAGCAGGCCGGAGGCGCAGTTTTCGACACACATAAGCTTCCACCTCTGGTGAAATATTGGCATAGGTGCCAACAGCCCCTGAGATCTTGCCAACACCTATCGTTTCCATGGCCTGTTCCATCCGCCTGCGATTTCGTCGCATTTCCTCATACCAGAGTGCCAGCTTCAGGCCAAAGGTGATAGGCTCGGCGTGTATGCCATGGGACCGGCCGACCATCACGGTGTGCTTGTGAGCCATGGCCTTTCTTTTCAGGGCAAGCATGAGACGCTTACACCCCTCTAAAATCAGTCTGGACGCCTCCCTGAGCGTCACGGCCATGGCCGTATCCAGGATGTCCGATGATGTGAGCCCCAAATGGATGTATCCTGCGTTCGGGCCGACGGTCTCTTCGACATTGGTCAAGAAGGCAATAACATCATGTTTGGTTTCGGACTCAATGGCATTGATCCTTTCAACTGAAAAGCGTGCGTTCTTGCGTATGTTTTGCGCTGCCTTCTTTGGGATCTGGCCGATCTTAGCCAATGCTTCACAGACCAGAATCTCTACCAGAAGCCAAGTCTGGAATTTGTTTTCCTCGGTCCATATACGGCCCATGGCCTCACGGGTATATCGTTTGATCATAACGTTTCCGAATTGAACCGCTCATTGAAACTACAGGTCTTCTGGTGGCAATCAATCTATCCCTGTCACATGCAATGATGGAGTTTTGGAGTACTCCACTACTCCATCACTCCAATTGGGGCGAAGCCCCCTACTGTACGGCCGGCAACCACAGAGTCTCTCCATCAAACTCGATTCGATTAACAGCTTTGTAATCAATTCTGTCCAGGAGGGCAAATACGCGATCCATGTTGTAGACAACTATCTTGCTCAAGGGATAAATAAGATGCAGATCGGTGTCGAGTGCACGCGTCCTAAGATTATAGATGTGGACCAAGTTTTCTGAAAACTTCAAGATCTTGCCCACGCCGGAGCTGTAGCCCAGACGGTCCGGCTCGTCAGCTATAGGGGAAAGGTGTATTCCCTTGTGGTCATAATAGTCGCTTAACAGGTTAAAGTGTATGTCCCATATGTTCTCACCGGGCTGAACTACATGAATCCCGAATGCATCCAGCTCTTTGGGCTTTGTTTCAGCCACCAGGTCCGTTTCCAGGATCTCTCCTTGCTTGAGTCGCACCTCATCCAGGATTTTCTGCATGCGAACAGTTTCTTTTCCCACCATGATAGACTCATCCGGCCTAACGATCATATCGATGCTTTTTTCAATGCCATACGGCGCCTTGCGCTCCTCCATCAAGGCCGTCAAAGCTTCATCGCTCTTTTCTTTCAGCTTGCCGTAGTCAATGACCTTCTCAGAAGGAACGGGCATCCTTTTTTTTGAACCAGGAGAGAACGGCCCCTCAGTTTGTTCTGTGGGTTCCCGGGCTTGCCGCCAAACGAGCCAAAGTCCAATCCCCATCAAGACGATGCAACAAGCAGCCACAAACACATGCTTGCCTTTCTTAGACGGCCTTACATGTGGTGAAATTTCGTTAGCCATGGGATTGTATAGGAATTTCCTTTTTTTGAGCGGCGAAGCCCTCCGGGGCGTAGGCCCTCCGGGCCGGAGGCCGCGTTCCATAAAATCCCCGCCTGCCAACGCCCCGTACGGCATGCAGCTTACACGCTAGCGTGCTTGGCAATGGCGGGCAGGGCGGAGCGATTCTATAACTTGAATTAGTTAGTGTCCATCCGGAAACTCCGGATGGACACAACGCAGTTTCCTATTCAGAAATGAGCAATTTTTCGCAAGGTCAAGGAAATCAAGGGGTTGCGCGGAGGCGTACGTCGGTACGTCGCACAAGCAATCCCGAAGATTGACGCAGAGATTGCGGAAAATGGCCATTTCTGGATGGAAACTAGTTACAAGATTACATAGTAGGTGTCAACATTAATCAGGTAGCGAGCCTTCTCACGCCAACATTGATCTGTTGGATTGCCTCGGTTATCACTTCGTCCATGAGGGAGGCAAGCGTCCCCGTAAAGGAGCGACCATCGGTTAGGTCGTTCAGGTCGAGCTTGTGTAAGATTGGAAATGTTTGGGTTCCAACTGTGTCCGGATAAAACAGTGCGGACCAAGCCTTCAGGCAACTTGCCACAAGCTTGTTTGAGAGATTCATGATGTGGTATAGAGCGTTGATGGTGAACAATTTAAGGAAAAGGCGCTGTTGGGCATGAGCCCTCTTGAGAGCCCTTAAGAGTGAGAGGGGTAAAGTGCTGTTGTTTCCGATCAGATGCCCCAGGTAAAAGCGAAACAGGCAATCCTGGGTGGGCTGGTCAACATTTATCAGGTGTTCAAGTCGAAAGTCTCTCGGATGCTGACGTGACTGCTGGAGAAGGACCATATCGATCAAGGTTTCAAGCTGCCGGTGGGATGCAATCGCGATAGAGCCTTTTTCCCCCCGGGTTGTCGTGTAATGGTCAATAACCCCATGAATGATGTGATCACTCACTGTGTGGGTTACAATGCCTGCGGCAAAGGCCAACGTTAAGTGCCACACATGAGGGTCGACAGCAATGGCGTCAAAGAAGCTCACGGCTTTTTGATCGTTTTTGAGAGTTTCTTTCGAGTGAAGGGCGCGAGGGATCTGTACACAGTCTTGGGGAATTCTAGGGAAAGGAATCACATAATAGAAGAAGGCATCCGGGATAATTGCGCCCAGGTAAAAGGCGGGGAGATTTTCCTTAATGACCCGGGCCAACAGTTGCTGTCCGGATCCTTTCAGTTTCTTAAGCACATCCCGGGCGATTAGAATATGGGTTAGCTCTTTGGGCATTGGTCCTCAGTTATTGAATATTGAATATTGGGCATCCTTCATTTTCGCCATAAAGTAGTTTACACCTATTGACCAGTGTTCAGGTTTCAGTGTTTAGGTTTCAGGTCTTGCTTTTTCAGTTCCTGACACCTGACACCTGACACCTGACACCAAAAAGTACGAACAAAAGAATTTATCTCTTGGCGCCCGCATTC
>JAQYWL010000087.1 GCA_030145035.1 Desulfobacteria bacterium
ATCCCCGCCCTGTTAAATTCTCGCGACGCGAGACGGCGGAGCCGATTTAACAGGGTAAATCACTGCGACGTACTATAACTACGCCTCATTCCTCAGCATTTGCGCGCCTTGAATTTGGAGCTTTTTACTTTGCCGTCTAATGCGGACTTTTTACGAGACCATCAACTCTAATTTGTCTGATTTTTGACAGGCCTGACAATTTCGTTTTAACTATCAGATTAGATCTTCTATTATCTCAATATGTTAGGATGCATCCTTAAGAAAGAAATTTGACATCCAGCTATTTAGATGCTCAACGTAAGCAGAAAACATGCCAAAAAAAATATTCCCACAACGTCCTTTAGCGTTTTTGATACAATATATCGTATGTCTCGATTACGTAAAGCACTATATATAGTCGCAAAATCTACAAGCGACGTTGTGGGGTTATTTGGTATTTCAAGGCTCTAAAGTTGGGTCTATCCTTTGTTATCAAGAAGCATGCCAAATAGGACTCCTCGCCTATCCCATTGATTTTAAAGGCTTTTTTTGTGGAGCCGGGTTTTGGAGGAAGTTTTGTGCAGGGAAATTCCTACGGAAAAGCCAAGGGAAATTTGGGAAGATGGACCTAACTATTTGTACATTTTATGTTTCTATCTGGAAGGTTTCTTGATCTTGTTTGCAGGGATTTCCCTACAGATATTATAGCCTTTACTTTTTCCTGAAATAAATCTTCCGGACTCCGACTTTTTCGCTTGACAACGAATCCATCCAATCCGCCTTGAGCGGATTTGGTCTCCTCTTTCGCACCTAAATCACTTTTACCCATTTCCGCTTGCGTATTCCGGTCCATTCCGGCCACCCATTCCAGAGTAATCCGCCACGTTTAAAGTTTGGTGAGTTAAGCGACGCTGGATAATTGAAAGCCCAGCCATTAATCTCCTGCAAAAAGACCAGGAGGTGCATATGGCTGGCAGGAGATTGTCCATGCGAAAAATCAAAGAAGTCCTAAGACTCAAGGAAGCAACACCAGCAAGAATGTAAAAACCGACCCCAGAGGGGCCGGCTTTGATATAACCCCGGGGAAAGTAGGGGACGCTCATAACTTTATAAGTTTCTTCGCTTCGCTTACTGCTGGGCAAACCGGTGGAGTGGCCGACTCTTGACAAAAAGGCAGGGGAAAGCCAGAGGGGTTCTCGTCTACACCCTGATACGGTCGATTTCTCCCTACCCCAGTGAAGTAGTAAAGCACTGCACGGAGCAGGCAGGGCAGGCATTTGACGAAACTGGAGGGCTTGTAGAAAGCTGCACTCTCAAGCATTTGCAGGAGGTATCTTGTCTTCTGGAAGAGGAGGAACATCCGGAACTATGGCCTCCAGTAAGCTTAGGGCTTCTTCACGGGACGGAGCCTGTTTGATTCGATTTTTCAATGCCCTTGCTGCTTCTCTATAAGATATATCCTTTGTGAGGGTATAGAGAATATACTGGTTGATTGACATCTTGCTCTGCTTTGCCTCTTTTTCTATTTTTCCCCGAAGTTCCTCTGGAAGACGAAGGGTATATGTTGCTTTCATAGGTTATTCCTCCAAATTCTTAAGAATTCACCAGGAGTCATTACCTTAATCCCGTACAGCCTGGTGGCCGCTGTAGGAAAATCCCTCTTATTGAATGTGATAATGTGCGTACAATTACCCGAAATAGCGCATTCAAGAATTTTATCATCAGATGGATCGATTAGAACTGGCCTTGTCTGAAGCGGTTTCCAAACTGGCTTGGCCATGGCGAAAAGAGCATCCAAAATACTTCCGCAATCGCCTTTTGAAACACTCAAGAACCCGTCTTCAATTTTTTGATGTATCTTTCCCTCATATTCAAGAGCAACCAAAGGGGAAATCGCATAGCGTAGATCTCCCGATATGGCGGCTTTTAACAACTGATACGAAGCTCCTATTTTTGAATAAAGGCCGGAGATAATGACATTGGTATCCAGGACAACCAACATGATATTTTATATGCTATCATATGTGAATCTTTTGTCAACCCAAAATAAAGAGTATCCGCTCATTAAATATTCTTACCCATTTCAGCTCAAAGCACTTTTGGGTAATTTTTGCAAAAGCAAAGAAGCTTTTCTTTAGACAGGATTTACCGGATCTTTAGGATATTTTGTTCTCTCAGTTTCCGGAAGAAACCGAGCAAATCCAATCCGCCTGGCAGCGGAGGGGGACTGCGTTGCCAAATCTTTTTCAGTGACGAGCGAGTTGCCGCTCCCTTGAAATGTCACTTTCCCGCCAGTAAGCTCTATTTCACTTCCGTAATTCGTCACACAGAAAAAACAGGGGGGGGTCGCGTCTAGACTAATTGAGGAATTTAAGGAGGTTAGGAGATAGTGGTTAAACCTAGCGCCTTGAAATCTTTATCAAAGGAGAGCGCCGGCATGTTCTTGAGTTCCCCTGAGATAAGGACATGCGAGAGCGCATCTACAAAAGAAACCTTTCTGTCTTTACCAAAAAGATTGAATAAGGCGATGGCTTGATGGTGTTGGCCTTCCGTAGAATGAGCAATTCTATAGAGATCAATCGATTGATTGAAAGTGAGAGCCTCACTGTAGCCGTATCGATAGAGAAGAACAGTCATGGCCTCGGAGATAATGAACCAACATGTATGGATTGTGATTCGGTTTTCCTTGATCTGTTTGAAGAGTTCTAAGGCACGTTTGTGTTTTGTGTCCTTCTTTGAGAACAGGGCGATAAAGAAACTGGCATCGCAGTAAACTGTGTTGAAGCCTTTTAGCGTTTGCATTATTTCTTCCCGTACAAGATAGACTTATAGTTCTGAGCTACTGCCCGCAATCTTCCTTTTGGTTCCGGCAGGTCATCAATAGAGTCTAAGACTTTATCGTAGCGATCCATTTCTCCTATTAACTCAATGCGAGCATATGCCTTGCCTCTCTTGTTGATTTGCAAGGCTTCACCAGGCCTTAACAGCTTGTCCAGCTGGGTCAGCTTGGATCGAGCCTCGCTGACTTTCATCTTTGATACCGGGTTTTCCATGGTAACACCCCCTAACTTGTACAAAGATACATAAGAATGCCATATTCTGTACAGATTGTCAAGGAGAAAATTCCGCCCTTGAGGGAGAAAATAGAGGGTCACATCTTAACGGGCTGTTGCCCAAATCCCTTTTCGCTTGGTCTAAAACGTTTTTTGATAAATCTAAGGCTTGCTCCAGGCGATTCCAAAACTCGCCTTTCGGGCTCAAGCAGTTGAATGGAACTAGGGGAACTAGGGGGACGTCCTTAAATAACCAAGTAACTCAAGCGGTTGATAATTATTTTCTTTGTGAGCGAGAGAAAAACAGAACGGTCAGGGCTCATTCTTGACAGATAACAAAGGGCATGGGGTTGGAGGTGTGAGGATCGCTGCGCTTGAAGTTGGAGGCAAGAACAATAGAAGTGAAAATGGAAAGTGAAAATGAAAGGTGACAGAGACGGTTAGAATGCCTGGTGAGTCAAGAAACCATCCTTTCGAGCAGCCCGGTTCAGGTTGTTGTCGAAGCAAGAGAAAAAAATATCAATTGCCCCGCCTAATTCTCTGTACACAACTCTTGACAATAACTCAGGCGGGTTATTGCTTCGCCGAGTTCCGCCGTCCTGAGACAAACTCAGGATGCCCTGTGCGGGAGCACATGGAGGCTTCACTTTCAAAAATTCCCAGAGGGCCATTTGCATACAACCCAATTCCCCCCTTTTGTAAAGGGGGGATAAAATCCGCCCAAAGCGGTTTTGGGTGGATTTCTCTATTGTTTTTTTGCCTTTTTCTGGTCTATTTCTTCAATGCGCAACTTTGATGGTCTCGCAAAAAGTCCGCGAACAGACGGCACAGTAAAAATCTCCACATGCAAGGCGCGCGACCGGCTCGCTTCCGTGACGCGACCTCACAGGGCGCGGAATGGAAGCCATTCTTATGAACAGCAAGGGGGTTGGTTCGACAGAAATGTGAAAAGCTTTGCTACATTGGGTAAATAAACTTCTCGTAAATGGTATTTCTTTTCCACTTTTTACTCCAGGCTGCTCTGTGCCGAATGTATTATGCCTATTATAAGTACCGGAAAATATTGCGGTTATTGTAATGTATAACTTTTTTGGATTCATAGGCATAGATCGTGCTTTGCAATTACTCAGGTTCAAAGTTCAAATTCAGCCGTTCGGCCGTTCAGCCGTCGCAGCCAGTGCTTTGGCGAAGTCGGCTCGTAGCCTGCGGCCACTATGGCGAAGTCGGTGGTTCACGGTTCCTGGTTGAAGAGCCCTAATTGGCTGTTAGTAAAAGGATGGTAGGCGTTCACAGGTTCAGGGTTCACCGTTCAGATTTTCTGGGGTGTAAATCAAGATTGTTGGTTATTGAGTTCAATAGCCAGGTGTCAGTGTTCAGGCCCTGCCCCGGTAATTTGCTGGGCCGGGGTTTCAGCTCTTTAAGTTTTTCAATCCTGACACCCTGGCCCAGACCGGGATTTATTAGCTTATAGCCCATAGTAAGCATGTCGCGCCAGGGCGGGCCTGAAACCCGAAACCTGACACCTTTTCCCC
>JAQYWL010000045.1 GCA_030145035.1 Desulfobacteria bacterium
CGGGGTTTTCGTTCAGGCACTATATAAAACCATTAACAAAAAGTCTAGGCAGATATTCGCTGTAATATCAATATGTTGTGGGTTGATGTGTTGTCGCCCACAATAAATTGAGCTTGGTAACAATCAAACTCCCCAAAATCCGTTATAACCAGCAGAAAGCTTTGAAGGCATAGCAACAAGTGGAATTGTGGCAACGTCCCCCATTCATAACGATTATCTAAATGAGATACTGATTTACCAATGAACGTCCCCGACTTCCTTGCCTTGAGAGGAGGAAATTATGAAAGAACATGAAAGAATTGAGATAAACCCAAATGTCATGTTCGGGAAACCTGTAATTAAGGATACGCGTATTACAGTGGAGCAAATTTTACGAAAACTAGCCGGAGGCATGACAGTTGAAGAAATCATTGCAGATCATCCACACTTAAAGCGGGAAGACATCTTTGCTGCTCAGGAATTTGCAGCTGATTATTTGGCTGACGAACAGATTGCTTTCGCGTAGAAGGGAGTACATTGAAGTTTCTGGCTGATGAGTGTTGTGATACTGGCTTAGTGGCATCTTTGAGGGCTGGGGGACATGATGTCCTATACGTATTAGAGAAAAAAGCGGGTGTTTCTGACGACGAAGTTTTGTATGATGCTTACAAGGAAGGGCGAATTTTGCTAACAGAGGATAAGGATTTTGGTGAGCTAGTTTATCGGCTCAAAAAGCCTTCTAAGGGCATTATTTTGATCCGAATTGATGTAAGAGAAAGGCACATGAAATGGGCCCGATTGAAGAAGTTAATAGAAAATTATCAAGAACGTTTGCCAGGTCATTTTGTTGTTGTGGACACTCAAAAATTTCGGTTTCGCTCCTTACTCTTTCTTCTATAGGGCGGTCCAGCGCAGTTAGGAATGTTCGGAACGAATGTTCCCCCTGCTCGCCATGCGGTGGGATGAGGTTATCGGCAGCAAGGCGTCAAGGAATTTTAATGAGGATGAAATCATCTGTTTGTGATAGACTTTTTTATGATTGAACAAAAAGACATAAAATTCTCAAGACATGCGAAACGGCGTATGAAGCTATATGGAATTTCTGAAGAAGATGTGTTGAATGTCCTGAAAAATGGCAGAAAAGAAATAGCAAAGGATGGGAAAATATTTTTCTTTCATGATATTAAGGGGAAATTCAAATATCCTGTAAAGGTTATTACGGCTCAGGGCGATAAAGTGCTTGTTATTGTCAGCGCTTATCCATTGAAAAAGAGGAGAAAAAAATGAAAGTAAGTTATGATAAAGAAGTGGATGCGCTCTACATTGAGTTGTCAACTCAAAAGCCTGATGGTGTAATTGAAATTGAAGAGGGGATCAATATCGATGTGTCGTCTGATGGAAGTATTGTTGGCATTGAATTCATTGATGCCGCAAAAAAAATGCCGTTGGACAGTTTTTTGAAATATGAAATTGATGGTGAAAGCATGGGGCTAATGGCAATGATGCAGAAAAATAAAAACAATTCGCCTTTAAGCTTTAAGCTTTGAGCTTAACCTATGCCACGCCAAGCCAGACTTGATGCACCCGGTGTTTTGCAACACATAATGGCCCGCCCGCCTCGCCTGAAGGCGAAGCCGATGGCGGGCAGGCCCAAGTGTGAGTCAGTGCATCGAAAGGGGCAAGGTTTTAGTAGGTAATGAGCCAGAGATATGTCAAAAACTAATAAACTAGCAACGTCCCCTCGTCCCCCTAAGTTAATTAGTTAAGAACGTCCCCTATTTTCCTACAATTCCATTTTTGGCACAGCCGCTTAGAAATTTGAGTTGATTTTGGCATTGGATGGCCGAGGGGAGAAAAAGATTCTTAGAAAGACAAAACAACAGAAGGGCATTGAGAAAAGCATTTCGCCTTCACTAATGGCAGCTGCATTACGTGAGATGTTTAACCGTTTAACTGATGAGGAAAAAAGGGAGTTTATAAAAATCTTCGATTGGAACGAAATAGAGGAAATAAAATCTGAAGATAGGTTGGGCAGAGAAGATAGAATTTGTGGAGATCCCAAAATATACATAGGAACCACACCAAGCGGGCTTGGCTTCGAGATACCAGAAGATAAGGTAGCGGGATTTTTACAAATCATATGCCAGTATCTTCTACGTACAAAGGTGGAAATCTTTGCCCAGTTAGACGAGGGCGCCCAAGAGATCCGTTGTTCCGGCGATGAGTTTTTGAATCTGATCAACAATCAAACAGAATTTTTTCTCAACAATAGTGTGATGATAGAATTTGACGGTCATAGTTTAATAACTGGAGGGGGTGGCTGTTTCTCTTTAGAATTATTGGATGCTCCCAGCAAGTTAAGGAGGGACATTGGGGAAAAGATCCTAAATTTGTGTGGATTTGATTATCGGTTCAAAACGGATGAGTTTTCCGCTGTGGTATGGGAAGACAAACTTGAAGTGAGGGATAATGAAGAAAAGTGTTAAAACCACTATCAGTTGCTTCAGGCTTCTTATTGAACACAGCTAGAAGGAGTATGAACCTTCACCAGAGCACGTGTTAAAAAGGATGCTTTTACCGTTATGTCGTAATTTTAGAGAAATTGCGGAAAAAGGAACCAAGAACGATGCTTGGTGCGTAATCGAAGGCTTTTTGAAAGAATGCGAGAAACTATAAATCATATTTCCACGACGAAATTAAGCAGTTATGCAGCAACGTCTCCCAGCCAGTCCAAGTGTTTTAGAGAGCTTCTTGTTTCAGTTGGTTATGGAGAAGCTGCGGGGATAGCCGTGGCAAAGGAGCAGGGGCTGTTATTTTTCAGCGATGATAAAAAGGCACGTCAAGTAGCGAAAGAGCAAGGGTTAGAGGTTTCTGGGATATTGGGCTCCCTTAAGCCTGCCCGCCATCGCGAGCTCAGGCGAGGCGGGCGGGTTGGCCGTTGAAGAGGGAATGATTTCTATTGAAGAAGCAGATAAGGTATTAGGCGAGATGATACGGGGAGGGTATCGTTCTCCAATCCAATCTATGAAGGAGTTGTTTGAAAGTGAGGAAGAAGGTAGGGATTAGAGGCTGAGCCTGATGGAGATTTACAGATATTGCTTGATATTAATGAGAATTCCTGAGCAAATGTAGAAAGGTAGCCTGTACCCTTTTCCCGACATAAGTTAATTAGTTAAGATGTCCCCATACCCGTCCCATAGGAGGAAAATAATGCGAAAGGTAAAAACGAGCCTAGAAATACCTGAAGATGCGTATCTTGCACTCTCCAGTAGCGGATATACTAAAGAGCGTATTTCATTGGAAGCCAAAAGTCTTCTCGCGGCTCACCTCTTTGAAAGAGACGTTTTAAGTCTGGGAAAGGCAGCGGAATTGGCAGAGGTCAGCTTAGGAGCTTTTATACACTTTCTTGATGAATTGAAAATAGCCGTTATTGATTACGATGAGGACGAGCTAAATGCTGAGTTCAGGATTGCTAAGAAATTAAAGGAAGCTTAATGAAAAGAAAAACAGTTGTAGCAGATGCTTCCACCTTGATAGGGCTATCAAGGATTAAGAAGTTGAATCTCTTGAGAGAGCTTTATGGTCAGGTAGTTATCCCTCAATCAGTTTATGATGAAGTTGTTGCCGAATCTAAGTACGGCTCTGAAGAAATCAAAACCGTAAAATATCTCAAAGTCGAGAAGGTTATCGACAGTAAGGTGGTAGAGTTATTCCTGGGATATTTGGGAAGGGGTGAAGCGGAGGTTCTAACTTTATCAAAGGAGAAAAAGGCGGACCTTATTCTGATTGACGAGAAGAAAGCAAGGAAGGTGGCGAGGAGAGCTGGATTTGATGTTGTCGGAGTATTGGGCTTGCTTTTGGCTGCTAAAAACAGGGCGCTGATACCGGCTGTCAAGCCTTTTATTGAGAAGTTAAGCAAGCAGGGGTTTCGATTGAGTAAAAGGGTAACAGAAAGAGCCTTGAAAGAGGCGGGAGAACAAGGGACTCAAGCGATTAAGTGATGAAGTGTCAACGTCCCCCATTACAGAGGTGACAAAGTGCCAACGTCCCCTAGAGCCCCTACAACGTTCCCTAGAGCCTCAACCGCAAGGTCAACCGCAAGGGTAAGGATTAAGCCCTGTGCAGGAGGTAATACGATGGATTTTTATACCGCGGTATTAAGAAAAAGTGGTCCATATTGGGTCGCCTTATGTTTAGAAAATGGAATTGTCGGTCAGGGTTATACAAAGGAAGCGGCGATTGCAAAACTAAAAGAAGCGATAGATTCTATTGCGGAAGCGCAAAGGACAGACAGTGCAATTTATTCTGCCCCTTTATTAATAAAGGAACTGCATGAGTTTTTGACGATAGAAGGGGTAGAACCCATTTCAGAACCACTGGAAATGCGAGCTTTATATGCTTAGGAATCTGCCCTCTTTGAAGGCAAAACAGCTTATCCGGTTGCTAAAATCTGGAGGATGTGAGTTCTACAGAGAGGGGAAGGGTGACCATAAACTATACGTGAGATATGTTGGGCAACAAAAGAGAGTTGTACCTATAGACATGGGTGAAAAGGAATTTTCACCACCGTATGTGTTAAGAATATTCCGGCAATTCGGGTTTACTGATGAGGAGATAGAAGGATTGCTGAAATAAATGGCATTTCACTTATTTGTGGACCGCCCACTAATTCCGTAAGTTTATAAGTTGACAGCGTCCCCTATTGCCCAAATTTCACGTTAGCCAATAGAAAGAATTTTCGAGCCAAGGAATTCTCTTGAAGGGGAAAGCCGAGGAGTCGGTAAATAAGTTAATTAGTTAAGATGTCACCAATTTTCCTACGGAAGCGACACCTTAGTCAAGCGAGGGGAGTGGTATGTTATTTGGCGGTGGATGAATTGGGTTATAGTGGGGATGATGTGGGACGCAGGTTAAGAATAAGTGGTAGGGGAGTGAGCGATTGCCGAGAGAGGGGAAAGAAAATCCTCTTGTGCCCCCTGCCCCGTAGCTCCGGCAGATGGTACTGGGGTTAAATTCGGTCTTGCTTTTATTTAACTGGTATGACAAGCTAGAAATTATAAGCGAATATTTGGCATAACTTCATAATGTAACAACGTCCCCCATTACCCCTTTCAACAACAAGATCAAGGTGATTAAGCGCCGCTGCTATGGCATTTTGAATGTGAACCATTTGTTCCAGCGCATATATCATGACATAGAAGGATACTCCTTATTCGCCTGATTTATCAATGAGATACGAGCAACGCAAATGACCAGAGAGCCACAAAAATGAGCTTGAAGAAAAAAGATTAGAGAAAAAAATACAGTTGGATGAACTGATTCGTTTGGTCTCGGACTTTGTAGGAATTGAAGAGAGTGAAGTTTTTTCAAAAAGCCGGAGAAGAATTATCGGCAAAGCCAGAGCGTTAATCGCATATTTTTCAATCCTTGAAATGGGCTATAAAGGCACAGAAGACGGGAGAGTTTTAAGAATAAAAGGCCCGCCCGCCTCGCCTGAAGGCGAAGCCGATGGCGGGCAGGCCCAAGTGTGAGTCAGTGCATCGAAAGGGGCAAGGTTTTAGTAGAGAATGAACCGGAGATGGTTCAAAAACTAATAAACTAGCAACGTCCCCTTTGTTGCGGCAGAGTTTTCTTACATTCGGCGAGAGAGCCGGAGCAACAACGTTGAGGCCACTTAGGACCTCGTGGGGGACCCTGTAAGATCCTTCGGACTAACAGGGCAGGCAATACAGAGTGATTCCATTGCCGTAAAGAGTATTTAGGGCCGGCCCCTGCCCGCCGTTTTTTTTGGCGGGACCGAATCTTGTAACCTGGATAAGGGATGATTGGCCTCCGGCTCGTAGAGCCTACGGCTCGGAGAGTGGCCGCCTCAGTGTGGTATGCCGGATAAACGTAACGATTAGGTACAGGATTCACTCACAGGCGAGAGACTTGCCGACAAAAAAGTCCGCATAGGGACTTACAGGAGAGGTATGAACGAATTCATGCCACATTTATATCATATTGATTTCACACGATATTTAGTACTATCATTTTTTGCTTGACAAGAATGCTATAGGATGTCCCCAATCTCCCCCCAACGTCCCGGTCGACAGCCTATACCTGAGCCCCTTAAGCTTTATCTGGATCAAATGTTTCGAATGGATGTAGCCCAGGCTTTCCGTGATGAAGGTCACTATGCATAAATTAGAAGAAAAGATAACGGCTTATTTTAAGAATAAAAAGGAAGTGATTGCTGTCTATCTGTTTGGTTCATACGCCGAAGGCAAGGACCGTGATTTGAGCGACATCGACATTGGCATACTCTTAGATAGAAACGATCGCGACTTTTTCAATGAAAGAAGAAACGATTACATCGTAGAACTGGGCCGGCTTATGAGAAAGGATATTGATCCTGTCATATTGAATTCAGAGAGCGAAGAACTCTTGAGGCAAATATTTTTGAAGGGCAAATGCATCCTGATTAACGATTCAAGGGAACTGGCTCGGTATAAAATGGTCATGTTCGCAAAGATAGCCGAGTTCGGTTACTATCGTAATCGGATGCAGTTGGGACTAATAAAAAAGATCATGGAGGGTTGAAGCGGTGGTTGATCGTGATCTTATACTGGCGAAAGCCAGCTCTGTTAAAAGGCACTTGAAGCGGGTGACAGAAAAGCGGAATATCGATCTACAGACTTTCTTGAAAGACATCGACTGCCAGGAGAGTATATTGTTTAATCTCCAAATGGCTATCCAAAATTGCATCGACGTTGCGGCACATATTATAAGTGAGGAAGGCTTTGGGGTGCCAGGTAGCACTAACGAGATGTTCTACCTATTGGAAGAAAATGGATATTTAGACACCGATCTCACAGAAAAAATGGTTAAGGCGGTGGGTTTCAGGAACCTTATTGTGCATGAATATGGCAAAGTCGAATTGAAACAGGTGTTCGAAGTAGCACAAAACAATATCGAAGACCTTAATGAATATCTGAGGTCGATTTTCAAGAAATTGGACATAGCGGATTGAAATAGTTTTTTCGCGTTTCTCCCTCTCACCTCGGATGATACCGACTTCATAATGACACTAAAGCAAATTCCGGTTACAGAAACAAATCGAAATAATCCTGCCTGCCCTGTGGAATGCGAAGCTTATTC
>JAQYWL010000499.1 GCA_030145035.1 Desulfobacteria bacterium
AGGATGTGTTTCTATCTATGCAGAAGGACCCAAAAGATCTGGCAAAAGAGATGCGCCTTGCCGTAGCGGTCAAGTGGTACGAACTTGGCTTGTTAAGCCAAGGGAAGGCCGCTGAAGTTGCGGGGCTGAGCAGGGCAGAATTCATAAATGGATTGAGCCGTTTTGGGGTTTCACCGTTTCAGGAGACAGCGGAGGAAATTCTTTAAAGCCTGGAGGAATAGCCCTTGATGGATAGAATCGTTTGTAATGCGTCGCCACTCATTGTTTTGGCAAAGTCCGATTTGCTTGAGTTGCTGCCAAATCAATTCTCAGAAATTGTTGTGCCTCAAGGTGTGGTTGAAGAAATTCTTGCAGGGCCTTTCGACGATCCGATGCAGCAGAATGGCTGAAACATGTGCAGACTCCATTTCTTCTGATACACACCTCTTAATATGCTGAAAATGTGGAGAAAAATTGTTGACTTTATCTGCGATGCTTATTAGGGGTCTCCTGTTATTGCATTTGAAAGATGAGAAACTTGCAAGTCATTGATATGATTTGTTCTACGAATTCAACAAGACTCCCTCGAGCCGGGGCGATTTAATCATAGGAGCCCTACATGCCGGTATTTTTCAAGAAAGGTAATCATGTCTTGATCCAAACGGACTCCGATGAGGATTGGAGAAGTTTCTTTGATTGTTGTGACGGTTACCTGATTCAGCGCGATTTCGACCGGCTTTTTGAATATCTTAAGGATGATGTTAAAACGATTGTCCTTGAAAAAGGATACTATGATGCCGATTACAGAAACACATACTATAATTTTTTCTCTCACAAATTTGCCGGCTATCCCGACACAACGCTTCGCGCCAACTTTTTTTCCAGAAGAATATCACCTCAAATGCTATTCAAGCTTGATCGGTATCAGGAATACTATATCGGATTCTCTATTATAAGACCGAACCGTGTTGCTTCAATCGGCAGGACTTTGTTAAATCCTGGGAAGTTAACCCAGATCAGTGGTTACATTTGCATGGCCGAATATCCAGTTCACATATTGGGTGCTGAACTGGTTGCAAAAGGCTTCCCGTACATAAGCCAGGACACTGATGTCACGGTTTGTGCACATGCTGCATGCTGCATGCTGGATGGTGTTCAGATATTTTAGCCAGCGATATAGGAGATATGCTGAGACATGGCCCTATGAAGTAACACAACTAACCCAAGACGTCTCTCAGGGAAGACTGGTCCCCTCCAAAGGACTTACCGCATGGCAGATTACCGAGATGTTCTCCAAGTTCGGATTCTATCCTGAAATCTATATGCGGGGTGATCCGCGTCATGGTCCCATATTTGATAGTCTGTTATACCAATATGTTGAGTCAGGTCTCCCTGTGGTTGCGGGGTTAACAGGACATGGACACGCCATTACCATTATCGGTCATGTTTCTGATTTTTCTTTGGGATCTCAAGGTGTTACGAGCAATGGATATTTGAAGGCCCTTGTTGCCAATGACGATAACCATATGCCCTATCACGCTATCAGAAAGGCCGATCACAGACCGGTTGGTCATTGGTCTGATTTCAAAATGGAAGATATTGACCTTTTCATAGTCCCGCTCTATGAAAAGATTCACCTATCTGCTGAACATATTATGAAACTTGCCGAAGCTATACTTACCAACGACGACCTGGGTATAGATGCCTGTTCAAACGCACTGGCTTACAACCAATTGATTACGAGAACTTTTTTGACATCATCCAAATCATACAAAAAATTCAGGAGAAAAGAGACCTTGCCGTTCGGCATCTCTAAGGTGTACAGCGAACTTCAAATGCCAAAATTCATCTGGGTATGTGAGATTTCAACACCAGAGTTGTATGTCGATGGTAAGGTAGCGGGTGAATTAATCTTTGATGCAACAGCAAACCAGTATGACAGGTTTGCATTTTTGGTAATCCACTATCCAGATTTTCTATTGTTGAATGACAGGAGGTACTTGACAGACGACCCTAAACGCTTTACTGTTCGGAACGTCGAAACAGGGGATGTCGTTCCATATCACTGTTATGTCAGCAACTTATGTGAGGTATAGCATGAATTCGCTTAAGAGTCTAAAAATGAAAAAAGTTAAAGGTTTTCTGGCTTCTAAGGAAACTATCAAGAAGACTCGAATGACGCTTGAGCAGAAAACGGAGAAAGATTTTCGCGATTTTGCCCGTTCCAAGCAAAATGTGCGGGAACTGGCACACAAGAAATACCTCGATTGAATTCCCTCAACTGCCTGATAGTTTCTGCCAAATTATGTTCTCTGAAGGCCCCTTTGGAGGACACTCTATTTTACGCTAATACCGATCATGTCCGTCTCTGGTTTCCCCTTTTTGAAGAATACATTGTTTCATTCGATAAAGTCTGACCTGTGATGGGACCCAATGGCCCCACTTCTGAGATTGTCCTTTTCAAATCCTTTTTCAGGTTATCCATGGATAGTGACTGTAACGCCTCCAGCCATGTCAGCCAGCCTTTTTGCGTTTAGAGAAACAGCTACACGTTGTAACGTGCAGCCAATTAATGGTTTTGCATTACCAAATTGAAGAACCGGCTTGATTTGCAATATGGAGAAAGCGAGCCCTTGACATTGGACAAGGTGCATGTCTGGGTTAAGCAGGCCCATGACGTTAGAGTGGCGGTGCCTGATATCTCGCCCCGGTCTTGCAAATTGTCGCCCTGACAATATCATGGAATCAAGTTACGACAAATTTATGACAAAAACATTTTCAAGAGTCCTGTAAAACCCAAGCAAGGAAGGGACAGACGGTGGTCGGTCTGTCATTGACAGTGAGGACAAAAAGGCTGTAAAGAAAGTGAGTTACGCTGTGTGGACAGATGATGAGGCTTGCGCCATAAAGCGGAGCCACATCCTGGGCGAGAACAACTCCTGCCGGTATCTGATAATCGAGACTTCCCCCGGTGCCAGCACCTGCAACCCGACGAAATGATCATCGGGCTCATGATCTGGTCCTGGCAAAGCCTCCCAAAACAATATTCCCCAAAGTTCCGTAAAACCTAACAAATGCCATAAGATGATTGTCATATTCGCCCTTGACTCTGGTGGCGTTTTGTGACACCATTATTTTGTGAATAGGAAAAATAAAAAAACTCTCGAAGCGATTTTTGAGGATCCGGTCCGATCCGATGTCGTCTGGAAGGACATAGAATCATTATTTACAGCTCTTGGTGGTGAGGTTACCCAAGGAAGTGGTTCTCGTGTCAGGGTAGCCCTCAAGAATGTCAGGGCCGTCTTTCACAGGCCCCATCCGAAGAAAGAAACAGACAAGGGCGCAGTGAAATCTGTGCGAAGGTTTCTGTCAGAATGTGGAGTACAGCCATGATGGAATACAAAGGATATGTGGGAAAAGTTGAGTTCGACGACGAGGCGGGCATTTTTCACGGTGAGGTCATTAACACCAGGGATGTTATCACGTTTCAGGGCCGTACCGTAAAAGAGATTCGCAAAGCCTTTAAGGATTCAATCCAAGATTACCTGGAATTTTGCGCGAAACGGGGCGAAAAGCCGGATAAGCCTTTTTCGGGAAAGTTCACCGTACGCATGAATCCGCAACTCCATCGAAAGATTTACATACAGGCTCACATGCGAAACAAAAGTCTTAACGCCTGGGTTTCTGAAACGCTTGAGTCCGCCGTAAATAGCACGCCTTGAATTCACTTGCTACATATGGCGGTGCAGTTGCCTGACAACTCCCCGTCCGGCAAGTTGTCGCACTGAGAATATCATGGAATGAATTCACGACAAATGCATGGCAAGAGTATTCTCAAAACCCCTGTAGAACATAACCCGGGGAAGGGCGGAGGGTGGTGGTGCTGTCATTTACAGTGAGGACAAAAAGGTTGTAAAGAAAGGCGGTTAGGCCTGAGAGACTGGATGGACGGTCATGACATTATAACTTCTTGATTATTTGCGTAGGGAAAGTTATATTTTTATGACCGTCCCCCTTTTTCGCTCTCGACATGATCGCGTGCTGCCGGGAAGCCGGCCTTCCTGAGCCCGATTTCGAGCAACGGGCCGGACAGTGGGTGGTGACCATATGGCGGGACTGGCTGACGGAGGAGGTCTTGACAGAATTTGACCTGAACGACCGACGGTTGGCGGTTGTAACTCATGTTAAAAGAACTGGTAAAATTACTAATTCCGAGTACCAGCAACTCATGAGTGTTGCCAAGCGTACCGCGCACCGAGACCTTTCCGATCTTGTGGAAAAGGGGCTCTTCATTAAGGTTGGCACGCGTGGAAAAGGTACTTTCTATAAGTTAAAGCGTAATGGGCCGTAAAAGGGCCAATTGGGCCTAAAAGAAATGACAAATCAATTGGGCCATATATGGGCCAATTGGGCCATGAAGCAACTCGCAAGGAACTCGTTCTGCACCAGGAAGCCCCATAACGAAAGGGGACACTATGGGGACAATGATGGCATTTTTCAAACGCGCCAGAAATGCGCCAAATACGCCACGAGAAACAGAAGGGTACCAGGTCTCAGCATTGGAGACTTGTGTTGAAAGTTGAGACCCCATGATCTTCCAGTCCAGCATAGAACCCCACGTCCTTTGGGCGTGCTCAGATTCAAATGGCTCTGCCTGGCCCAAAGGACTATGTTTTTAATGTTTGAATAAAAAGGGGTTTTATTGTCAGGATCGGCACCCGTACCTCCACCCCCTTCGAAATACAGCATCTTTGCTTCGAAAATACATGGTTTTGCCCATTTATTTCTTACGCGATTTTCAAATAATAAATAAACACGCTTGAGCCTCAGTCCAAACCCTCAAAATCTGCGGGCATAACTCCCGGGAGTGAGTTGTCTGTGTGGAGGGGAATCTGTATTAACCGTAAACATTACTGAGCATAGAACTACAAACTAATTTTTGAAGGAGGAAAAACCATGAAAAACATTGTGATTACTTTTGCTTGCATCCTTTTTCTCTCTGGTGGCTGTGCTACCATGAGGCCGGCGACCGACTCCGAGATCTTTAGAGATCACGAATCTATTGCCACCCTTGACAAACAGTTGACCGCAGCCCAGGGAAGCGAAATCGATGTCCTGGCCCCAGCCGGGTTCGCCCGCGCGAAAAAATTGTTTGACGAATCCCTTGGGCTGGCTCGTAAAGGTAAAGGGAGTGAAGCCAAGCGTGCCTCCAATGAGGGCCTTAATGTACTTTCGAATGCGGAGAAAGAAGCCGAGCAAGTGCGAGATGTCATGTGGGAGGTGCTTGAGTATCGAGCACGGGCTCGAAAAGCGGGTGCACCGGGACTATTCAAAGAAGAGTTCAAGAATGTAGAAGGTAGGTTGCGCGACGCTACCCGTCTGGTTGAGCGGGACGAAGTTAACGCTGCAAAAAATCGCCGCCCTGACCTTCTGAAATCTTACAGTAACCTCGAAATCAAGACGCTGAAGGAGGGGACAATAGCCGTAGCAAAAGCATCCTTTGAACGAGCCAAGGCGCAGAAGTCTGACGATCATGCACCGAAAACGTTTAGGCGAGCCGAAAAAGAACTAAACCTGGCATTATCGACCCTGGAGGAAGATCCGAATCAAGTGGAAAAAGCTAACCGGCATGCTGAACTTGCAGACAAGTTGTCTCGAGAAGCAGAGCAGATCTCAGAGTTGGCTAGAATTTTTGACCGAAGGGAATATTCTTATGAAGATATTGTTCTTTGGCATCACGAACAATTGGCAGAAATTAACAAGCCCCTCGGGGGCTCTCTCAATTTCCGACAGCCTCACCGCATGGTGGTTAGCTCCATAAAGGGAAAAATATCCTCCCTGCGACAAGCCCAGAAGGACGACTTGGGGATTGTCGAAAAGCAGCAAAATCGTATTAGGGAACTCGATGCCCAACTCGACGATGTGCGGAAGCAGTATGAAGGCCGGCTCTCAACCCAGGCAAAGAAGCAGGCAGAAAAAGAGCACCTGGAGCAAGAGGCCCGTCAGCGATTTGAATATGTACAGTCTTTATTTACCCCGGAAGAAGCGGAGGTCTTTCGGAAGGGCAACAATGTTCTTATCTCTGCAGCCGGATTCTTTTTTCCTGTTGGCGGCACCATCATACTTCCCCAAAATTTCGGTCTCCTTAACAAAATCGTAAACTCAATCCACCAATTTCCCAACTCTCGGGTAGAGGTTTCAGGACATACGGACTCCATCGGCTCAACAGAACTAAATTTGAGGATTTCCAGGGAGCGGGCCGATAACGTTGCGAAGTTCCTCAAAGAAGTTGGAAATATTGATCCAAGTCGGATATCGGCTGAGGGATATGGAGAATCAAAGCCTGTGGCCACCAACGAGACAGAAGATGGCCGGACCAGAAATCGCCGCATTGACGTGTTGCTGATTAATCGGTAGCGGAAATGAAATTTCGAACATTTAACAGAATGTCTCCCGGGATCCAGCCCGTCTCCGACCAGCAGAGGAAATGGCTTATATTGCACGAACCCGCATTTCCCGATGTTATTATTAACCCGGCGATTTAATAGACCAACTTCGTCATGCCGGACTTGATCCGGCATCCAGTGTTTATCTGGATTCCCCGGTCAAGCCGGGGAATGACAATTCTAGGGTGTTTAATTGCCGAAGTAATAAGAGTCGTGACCTCGCTCACACAGGAGACGCGGCAAGCCCGGGTGACTATACCCTATTTATTTGTATTGTCCAATTTGGCATATACGAAAAATTAGGAAACTTTGGGGACATCCTATAGTCCAGTTTCTCGCCTAAGCCTCGATGAGTTTGTAGTCATTGTCTAGTGCTATTCTTTCTCCTCTCTTTACGGACAAACTTACCACTGACAAGGAGAGATTCAAGCGCCTTGCTATTTGAGCCATACCAATACCAGATCAATTACCGCCCAATAGCACAACAGGCTTTTTGCCTTAACGTGCACAAGAATCATAATTTCAAAACTGGAAATGTAAAGGATGTCCCCAAAGTCCCCACCTCGAGCGGAAATAAGAGTAACTGATCACATCGTACGGTCTGAAGCAAATACTGCTAACAGATGGAAAACGTCAACAGAAAGAGGAGGTGGATAGATATGAGAGGAAGGCAATGTTGGCTTGTCTTGATCGCTGCGGCCGTCTCACTTGTTCTGTTGCATAGCTTCACCCTGGCAAGTGATGACGCCAAGGCCGGCACCACACTCCGGGGGTTGAAGAGCGTTTATGTGCAGGTCGAAAACTTTGACCCGGAGATCCAACAGGCACTGAAAAAGG
Source organism: Desulfobacteria bacterium (assembly GCA_030145035.1). Taxonomy (GTDB): domain Bacteria; phylum Desulfobacterota; class Desulfobacteria; order Desulfobacterales. The sequence continues at coordinate 7,263 of JAQYWL010000499.1, forward strand.
GCGGGTTGACGGAAAACTCTCTGCAGATGACGATCGAAGGGAAGCTTGAGGCTGCTGGGATAAGGGTGCTGTCCGAGGAAGAATTCCGAAAATTAGAGCATAGCTCTCTTCTTTGTGTAAACCTTCGGATGCTTATGCCGGAAGCATTCCAGAGGGTTACCTTTACGTTGGAAGGCATCCCGATTTCCAAGCCTGAACAGGGGCAAAGGTATTTTTACGCCATCGACGTCGAGTTTCGACAGATTGTTTCTCTGGTGCGAGATGCTTCCATAAAGGCATTAGCTACAACTTGGTCAATTGGCTCTGTCGGCTTTTGTCGTCCAGCCCGTATTCGAGCTGATGTCATGGATCAAGTGAATGGATTCGTCGATGCGTATACAGCAACAAACCCAAAGTAGCCCCTCATATTGCACAAACAACAGGGCTTCTGGGCAACTTCTCAATAAGTTGGGGCAACGATTGAAAAATCTCCCTCCAGGGCCTGTCCGACAATACGTTTTTATGTCATTTCGCCCGAGCCGACTTCGCCATAGTGCCGCAGGCTACGAGCCGACTTCGCCATAGTGCCGCAGGCTACGACGGCTGAAAGGCTGAAAGGGAGAAATCTAAAAGTTACGTATTTTCAATATAGTAAGATTTCTCGCTACGCTCGAAATGACAACTTTGGATAGTTCTCGGGCGGCCTCTCAATCCCTATGTTACCTCCCCTCGCGGGAGGGGACTGAGGGGAGGGGGAGGAAGTACAGATGAAACCCTGTAGCAAGCTACAGGGAATAGTCAAGTTCAAGGAACGAGAACGTATGAGACCATATGACAGACCAAGCATTAGACACACCTCTGCTACTTTATTCCTGTTGATAGTATGCTTATTTGTTGTTTTGAAGGGCATAGGCATTGCTCATGCAACGCAAGCACTCCCCACCAAGCCCCCTGCTGATCGCGTTAAGGATGCCGATTTCAATGAATCTATCGGGAAAACCCTTAAGGCGGAAGAAGAAAACGTCCGGCAACTCACGGAACAGCTAGGCCAAGTCAAGGGTCTCAAAGATACGGTGGACAGAGAACTCAACGCCTATAAGCTGCAGATATCCATCCATAACAACCTGCTCCTACTTCCCACAACTGAAATCGGAGACCTGGAAAAAACGCGGGGCGAGCAAAAGGTCGCTTTGGATAGCATTGCAGTGCGTTTGGAAAAACTGAGCGAAAAGCGCAATACCATTGACGAGCTTCAGCGCCAAACCGGGGAAAAGCACGCTCTCAATGAACAACAGCTAAATGAGATCAAAGCTGAGCCCTCAAAGGATGCCATGGCGAAAACCCGGCTGAAACAATTCGACGCTTTAATAAAATTGATTTCAAGCGAGCGGAAGATCATAGATGAAATCCGAGATATTTATACAAAGCGGATCGACCAACTGGAACAAACCCAGCAAGCTTTTACTGCGTTGTCCGGAAAATTCGATCAGGAGATCCGGGACCGGAAAAAGCAAGACCTTTTTAGGCGCAAAGGCAGCCCACTGGCCTACCTTGGTTGGAAGCCCATAAGCGAGGAATTGAGCCAGTTGGCCAAGCAAATCTCTTTGGCCACCACAGTTGATTTCTGGCTAAAAGAGGCTCGAACTGTTTGGAAGTCCGTTGGGTTTTTCTTCGTAAGCTTCCTTCTTCTCTTTGGTATCGTTTTCTTTCTGCTCCTCAGGCTCCGCCAATATTGTGTTGTTCTTGAAGAACGTTCCTTTAAAAGCAGACATCTCTGGACATCCCTCACACTGAAACTCTTTCAACGTTCCTTTCCACTGCTTGGGGTTACAGTATTTTTGTACACTTACACTCAGTTTCGACTCGTCTATTCTACGAACCCCCTCATTCGAGCGATTGTCTACGTGCTCCTGATCTGGTTGTTCTGCCGTTGGGGTTTGGATTTGCTCAAGTTGTGGTATAAGCAGGATAAGCCTCCGATCCCAGAGCCGTTGATATTTCGCCTGCGCGTTATGATTGTTACGGCACGAGCTTTTGCTATTGCATATGTGATCGTGGAATGGATGATTGGAGGTGTCGGCACAATCCTGTTCTTGGCCCGCGTGTTTTTTGAGGTGGCTCTCCTTATCTGGAGCGTCTCCTTCTGGAAAACCTTCGCCCAAGAAGTTGGGCAATCCTTATTAACGAAATCCAAGTCGTTTTCGATTGCAGGGCCCCTCATCATTGGATTGGGCTACGGCATCACCGGCGGCGGATTTCTCTTGGAATTGGCCGGCTACGGACAGCTGGCCCTTTACTGGTACACCTCTTGGGGTCGGACTGTGGTTGTCCTCTTATGGGGCAGCCTTTCGTTCCTTTCTCTGCGAGAATGGAATTCCGGTTTGGCGAAGGTCGCAGATTCAGAAAAGATTGGAGAGGCAGAAAGGGCTCGCCCTGTCAAATGGCTGCTCATACGCCTTACCTGGTTGGTCTGGATGGGAACACTGGGTGTGTGTCTACTCCTGTCTTGGGGCGGAACACATACCGTTATCGTTGGGCTCGCTCGGGTTCTAAACCGCCCTATACAACTGGGAAATATGCGTTTGAGCTTGGTCGGTTTCATATATGCCTTGCTTGCCCTTCTATGTACGCATGCCGCCACCCGTCTCTGGCGCCAGTTCCTTAGAAAGCGGATCCTTTTTGATAGTGGTTTGGAATTAGGCTTGCAGGAGTCCGTCACAACAGTAACGGTCTATCTTATTTGGGGCTTGGGCATCCTAGTGGCACTTAATCTCATGGGACTCAGTGCCACAACCATTTTTGTAGCTTTTGGCGCTCTGAGCATTGGACTCGGGTTCGGTCTACAAAATATTTTTAATAATTTTGTGAGCGGACTTATTCTTCTCTTTGAGAGGCCGGTCCAAGTGGGAGATGTGATCCAGGTCAATGAAGTCTGGGGAACCATTACGAAAATAAATGTCCGATCGACAGTAGTTCAAACTTTTGACAATGCATCCCTCATCATTCCCAATTCTGACATGATCAGCAACCAAGTCACCAACTGGAGCTTCAAAGACCTCCGGTTGCGTCGTATCATAACGGTAGGTGTTGCCTACGGGTCTAAAACGGAGTTGGTCCAAGAAACACTCCTTGAGATCGCCCATAAGCATCCAAAAGCTTTGAAAAAGCCGAAACCAGATGTTCTGTTTGATGACTTTGGAGATAGCGCCCTTATTTTCAAATTACGCCTGTGGAGTACAATAGATCACTTCATCTCAATGGAAACCGACATTCGCTTTGAAATTGATCGCCTGTTTCGGGAAAGAGATATCGAGATTGCATTTCCTCAGCGGGACATCCATATCCGTTCGGTGGTGGAAAAGACGCAGCTTCAAATGAAGCATAGAGAGTGACTTTCCAGGCACTATCGGCAATCTCCGGATAAACGAAAGCAGAAGTTGGCCTTGATCTTGCGCAAAGGCCTGCAACGACCAACGTGATAGGTGTAGAAAAGCTCTTCTGAGGGCAACATAAGGGGCAACACAAGGTAGAGTAGAGGGCAGGCTGAGTGGCCTGCTCTCTACTCTACCCAATAGCCCAGAGGCATTTCGGCCCGCCTTTACGCAAGTGATCTCGAGCAGCACCTGCGTCAAAAGATCGTCCTCGGCATTGGTGGTTCAGAGGTTTTAGAGACTCTTGACATCAAACATTCCGTGCTGTATTTGAATGAAGGTTATCCTGCTTTTGCCTTGCTGGAATGGAGGATGAGTGAATGTTTCAGAGAAAGAGAATATCCGATATAAGAAACATTGGCTTCGTTTCCACCAGATTTGCTGGCACCGACGGAGTGTCGCTTGAAACAGAGAAATGGGCCGAAGTTATGGAAAGAATGGGATATAGGTGCTTCTACTTCGCAGGTGAATTGGATAGACCCAAAGAACGATGTATGTTGTCTCCGAAAGCACATTTTAATCATCCGGAGATATCGTCCATTAATGAATTCGTTTTCAAGAATACTACACGTCCAAGAAAAGTAACCGAAGAAATAGAGCGAATAAAATGGGAATTGACCCATGATATTACAAGGTTTGTCAATACCTTCGAAATTGACATAATCGTTGTTGAAAACGCGCTTACTATTCCCATGAATATCCCTCTGGGGCTTGCTCTCACCGAGTTCGCCGCGGAAACCGGCATGCCAACGGTTGCCCATAATCACGACTTTTTTTGGGAGCGTAAGCGTTTCTTAGTCAATTGTGTTTGGGATTACTTGAATAAAGCCTTTCCTCCCCGTCATCCCTTTATCCGGCAGGTCGTGATCAATTCTGAGGCAAGGTCCCAACTTGCTTTCAGAAGAGGCACCGCCGCCATTATTATCCCAAACGTAATGAATTACGCAAAACCGCCACCTCCGCCAGACGCTTATGCGTCTGATATTCGAGAAGCCTTTGATGTGGCTGAAGACGAGTACCTCATTCTTCAGCCAACACGTATTGTCCAGCGGAAAGGAATAGAACATGCTATTGAGCTCTTAAATCGCTTACGACGTAAAGGACTTAAGGCAAAACTCGTAATATCTCATGTTAGCGGCGACGAAGGAGGCGCGTACGAAAAGCGTCTAAGGGAGTATTCAAAACTAATGGGGGTAGACACGCTATTCATCTCTGATCTGATTAGGGATGAACGTGGCAAGACCGCCGATGGTAGGAAAGTCTATAGACTATTCGATGTCTATCCCCACGCCGATCTTGTTACTTACCCGTCCTTATATGAGGGGTTTGGCAATGCTTTTTTGGAGGCTGTCTATTTCAAGAGACCAATCCTTGTGAACACTTACTCAATATACCAACATGATATTAAGCCAAAGGGATTCAAAACGATTGAAATGGACGAATATATCAGCGAGGACATCTTGGATGAGGTTGTGGTTGTACTACAGAACAAGTCATGGGCAAGTAAAATGGCAAAGCACAATTACAACATAGCAAAGCGCTTTTACTCATACGCCAATCTTAGAAGAAAGCTGAAATTCGTTTTGAGTGATTTCTTTGGTGAAGAGTGACAGGTGGATTTTGCTCTCAATATTTCGGCTCCGACTGGTTGGACAATCATGATAACCCGGTCATATGGGAATTGACCTAAAACATCCAGGAGGAAGAGTTGACGAGGGGGCGAGGGGACGTTCGGGTATATTCACCCATCATGCAGAAGACCGACCGCCTCTTGGCCGAAGGCATCGAGACAGTTGCCTCACTCTACAAAGACGGAATAATCAAAAAACCCGCAAACTATGCGTTTTCCTATACGGACTTACTGTATTTCATGCAGACAGGGGGCTCACATATAGACCAAGTCCTTTTCCGGATGTACATGAAGCACAGGATGCGCACCTACCAGGCATTTTTCCATGTCAACCCGGATTATGCTTACTGGTACGGGTGGGCCATGATGGTCAAGGACCTGGATGAGATCAAGGAACTTGCCAAGACCATGAGGGCGACGGCGAAGATGGAGAAA
>JAQYWL010000471.1 GCA_030145035.1 Desulfobacteria bacterium
CAAAGGCCGAGTTCGCGATGATGAGACAAAAGGTGGTCCTCGAAGCGAGGAACAACACTCAAATTCCGGAAACAAGACCAAGAAAAAAAAGGGTTCAAGAGCTCGGGGTGGTCTGGTGGACGTGATAATTTGATGTTGTCAGCAGCCATAGAGTTTTGGGTGATCGTGCAGGTTGTGGTTGACCTGCTTTTGATCATCCTTTTTATTGTTTTTATGAGGCAGCTCAGGGCCAGCAGGGCCAAGCGAGCATCGTCCGGCGTAGAGCCGTTGCCTCAGGTGCTGGAGCCCTTACTGAAAGAGGCTAAAAAAGTGGCCGGGCAATTCGAGACCCAGTTGAAGGAGAAACAGCGCCTTGTCAGAAGATTGAACGAGCACCTCGACAACCGCATCATCAGTTTGAACCTGTTACTTAGCCGGGCCGAAGTTTGCCTTGCTTCTCATGACAAAGAATCGATGGAAAAAGACAGATCCCAGAGACACGTTTACGACCTACAGCAGGAAATCATAGCCCTTGGGGTAAAGGGGATCGCTCCGCAGGAGATAGCAGATCGTATGGGGATTTCAAAAGGAGAGGTAACGCTCGTGCTCGAATTGAAAAGAAAATTCCAGGAAATGGAGAAAAGTAACTAGACATCTAAAGTGCCTAAAGTGAACTAAAGTGCCTAAAGTGAACTAAAGTTACTTATCATTTGCTTAATAGGGATAGACTTTTGTTAATTTTGAGAATCTATTTTCAGGTGTCAGGTGTCAGGTGTCAGAAACACAAGAGCTGAAACCTGAACACTGAACACTGAACACTGATTATGAACCATCTAATTTTCAAAGAAAATGCGCTTTTAGGTCAAATCCGCAATCCGCAATCCGCAATCCGCAATAGTACTAGGCTCATCCTGCATGGCAAGTCCGGCCAGGGCAAGATCCTACCATTTACTAAAGATGAAGTTGTTCAGGGAAGGGTCATAAGACTCATCCCTCCGGATCATGCCTTACTTCTCTTTGGAGAAGAGCAGGTCACAGCTCGGGCATCAGTGCCTCTGCGGGAAGGCCGGATTGCCTTTTTCAAAGTTGAACAGGTTTCGCCGCAGTGTGTCCTGAGACTGGTCCAACCACGAATTGGTGATCTAGATGGCGTAGACGGACTGTTGACAAGGAACGCTTTGTGCGAATCTCCCTACAAGGGCTTAATCAAAATATTGGCTCCGCTCATGCGGTCTGTGAAAGGATCGGCTGTGTCTAAGGTGCCTGACATGCTGGTGCGATGGTGGGGTTTGCTCAGTCGCATTTCATTTCCGTCCGAACACGGAGTGCATTATGGGCAATTTCTTAAGTCATTCATAGACGGGTCCGGAATGACTTGGGAGCATAAACTCAGTACCTTCCTGCTTTCTGAGTTTCAATCCACAAACAACCTGAATACCCTCATAGCACACGACTTAAAGGGCCTGGCCTTGAAGTCTCTGGCAGATGGTGCGGCAAATAAGTTTGTTTCTGCTGAAGCTATTAGCAGATTTGTTGATAGCCTTGAACAGTTTCAATTGTTGAACGTGTCCAGATTGGAAGGGCAAAGGCAGCTTTTTTTTACGATTCCCTTGCAATTCCAGGATCAGTTTGGTTTTGGAGAACTCTTGATCCGCCTTCCCCAAAAGGGAGAAGATCAAGAGGCTGACAGAGAAGGGGACAAGGTCCTTAGAGTTTCCCTTTTGTTACAGATGTCCTGCCTTGGGCCAGTCCGTGCAAATGTTTCAGTCTTTCAAAAAGCTATCAGGGTTGGTTTTTTGGTGTGCGAAGAGGAGATCCAATCTCTTTTTAATAACTACGCGGGCTTACTGAAACACCAACTTGAAAGACACGGTTTTCATCTGAAGGAGGTCACATGCCGCTTGCAGGAGGCCAATGTTTTGACTCAGACCTCTTTGGTTGAAGATCTCCTTGATTCCGAAGAACACCAGATCAACCTGATTGTGTAAATGAAAAAAGCTGTCGCTCTCAAATACAAACCACCACAGGACAGTGCCCCAAAGATCACCGCAAAGGGCACCGGAGTGGTTGCCGAGAAGATCATCGATATCGCACGCAAGCAAGGCATCCCTGTTAAGGATGATCCGGACCTTGTTGAGGTGTTATCGAGGCTTGATCTTGATGAAGAAATACCCCCCGAGCTCTATGTGATCGTGGCGGAACTACTTGCCTTCGTCTATAGCCTGAACCGGAAAAAAGGCTCAAACTAGGAAGATTTTTCCCTAATCCTGCCAGCCCTTAGCTCCGCTTCGCTCCGCAATTGGTCGAGTGGTCGAGTAGTCGAGTAGTTAAGTACTTGAGTGGTCATTGGTCATTAGTGAATAGTGAATAGTGAATGATAGATGATAGTTGCTTATTCTCCGTTCTCCGTTCTCCGTTCTCCATTTTCCGTTCCGCAATCCGCATTCCGCAATCCGCAATCTAGAAGTCCCTTGGCATCTTCGTTGCACTGGTACGTAGTCAACAAAGGAGGGCTGAGTAGATTGGATATAGGCATTTATCAGGCTATCAGAGGCAGTCGCGTTCAAGGACGCAGATTTGATATCATTACCAACAATCTTGCCAACGTGGGTACCACCGGGTTCAAAAAGGACACGCTCACTTTTGACCGGGCCCTTCAAGAATACGTCAAAACCGACCTGAGTCAAGGTAGTCTGAGACTTACGGGCAACCGGCTCGATCTTGCCCTGGAAAGGGATGGGTTCTTTGAGATCGAAACTCCCCGTGGCATTCGATACACGCGAAACGGAAACTTTTGCCTGGATGCCAACGGTGTGCTTGTCACGCAAAACGGCGATCCGGTGTTAGGCAAAAACGGGACCATTCTCATAGGAAGCGGCGACATCACTATCGATACCCAGGGGCGAATAACGGTGGATGAAACAGTGGTGGATACCCTCTCTGTTGCCAAATTTGCCCGGCCTGAGCGACTCCAGAAAGAAGGCCTGTCGAATTGCATCTACACGGGTGATGAAAAAGAAATCGTGAGGCCGGAAAATGTCCTTGTCAAGCAGGGATTTCTTGAGGAGTCGAATGTGATGGTTGTGGAGGAGATGACGAAGATGATCGAAACCCTTCGGACTTATGAATCTTACCAAAAAATCATTCAGACATTTGACGAGACGAGCCACAAAGCGATCAATGAGGTGGGGAGGGTACAATAATATAAAATCGCGCAGCGATTTTATTAAGGAGGTAAAAAGATGTTAAAAGGATTATGGACAGCCGCTACGGGCATGACCGCCCAGCAATTAAACGTTGATGTTATTGCAAACAACCTGGCCAATGTGAATACGGCGGGTTTTAAGAAAAGTCGTGCGGATTTTCAGGACCTTATGTACCACACCCTCCGTCTGCCAGGCGCCATGACTGCGGCAGGCACCCAGCTTCCAACAGGCATCCAGGTCGGCATGGGCTCAAAACCGATGGGCGTGCAGAAGCTATTCTCCCAGGGTGATTACAACCAGACAGACAATGAACTTGACCTGGCGATTGAAGGGAAAGGCTTTTTCAAGGTGATAAGCAATGATGAAGAAGTCTATACCCGGGCCGGTAATTTCAAGATAGACAGTGAGGGCTATATTTGTACCCCCGCAGGCGACAGGCTCCAGCCCGAGATCACCATTGACCCCACTGCCATTTCTATTTCTATCGATTCCGGGGGGAGGCTTGTGGTCTGGGGCCCGGACGCACAAACCCTGGCTGAGGAGGATATCAAATTGTATTCATTTCCCAACCCTGCCGGCCTTTACAGCATGGGACGAAACCTTTTTCGGCCTACAGAAGCCTCCGGAGAAGAAACCGAAGGCACACCGGGTATAGACGGCTTTGGCACCATTGCACAGGGCTATTTGGAAATGTCCAACGTGAATGTAGTGGAAGAGATGGTCGGAATGATTATTGCCCAGCGGGCCTATGAGGTGAACTCCAAGGCTATTCAGACGGCAGATAGTATCCTCCAGATGGCCAACAATATCAAAAGGTAGGCGGATAAGGATTGACGATTGACGATTGA
>JAQYWL010000121.1 GCA_030145035.1 Desulfobacteria bacterium
AGACCCCCTAATGGAGTAGGCACGGCGAGATTTGAACTCGCGACTTCTACCGTGTCAGGGTAGCGCTCTCCCCCTGAGCTACGTGCCTGTACGTTTTTTTGCTATCAAGTATTGGGAACAGTGTCAAGGGAAATTTGGGGTCAAATCTTTAATCTTGACAAATTGCTTCGTCCCAGACAAGGCTATAGGCTGTAATAATTTGTCAAGATTAAAGATTTGACCCCCAAATACAAATTTCCCTTAAAGATTTTACCCCTCTTCCTGGAGAATATTCAGGCCCCTGTAAATATATTGAAACCCGGAAACCATGGTCATGCCGGCCGCAAACCAGAACAGTGGCTCTTGAACCTGAGCTATCCTCGGGGCCTGGTAGGCTACCAGAACCGAAAGCACACTGGTAAGCTGTGCCACGGTTGTGATCTTGCTAAGGATGGATGGCACCGGTTGAAACTCGCGGGCCGTTATGATAAAAAGAGCAATCCCAAACAGGATCAGAACATCCCGTGTGATAACGATGACAGCCAGCCAGCTCGGAATCAGTTCCTGAATCGCCAGGGTCACAAATGCGGTTGTCAACAATAGCTTGTCCGCGGCAGGGTCCAGGTAGGCCCCCAATGTGGTCTTCTGACGAAAGAGACGGGCCACAAGCCCATCGATAGCATCGCTTACTGTAGCAATTGCAAAGACCAACAAGGCAAAACCAAAGACGTGTTTGATCAAGAAAATGGCAAAAAGTGGCGTCAACAGGATACGGAGAAGCGTCAGTGTATTGGGAACGTTTATAGGAATTGAACGCTTCACGATTATCGCATCTGATCGCGCATCTGGTTCCATCGTACCCAGTCATCGGCATCCATCCTGGGATCAAAACGAAAGGGTTTTGAGACCGTACCATCCGGCAGGATAACGATCTGGTGCATGGCTCGAACGATATAAGTCCACTCCTGCATAGTAACAGGACGGGGTCCCTCAACCGGGTGAGGGCCTTCTACCCTCCTTGGTTCGGAAACCTTCAGGGGACTGTCAACCTTTCCGGGGGGGCTGCTCACATGGATTTCTCCCCAGTAAACCTTGACGACAACAGATGTGTCCGGATTCACGTTCATCCGGTAAGTGGTTCCCCTAACACCCGCAATGGCATTCTCGGCTGAAACCTGAAACCTTCCTCGGCCCCCTACCAGTCCGGCAACTTTTGCCCAGGTTTTGCCCAAGGCCAGGCGTACATCGACGTTCCGCTCCTTTGTTTGTTCATCGTAGTCTGCTGAAATCAATTCAAAGGTTGTCTTCTCGTCAAAACGTAGAATACTCCCATCAGCCAGGGCCAACTCGATTCTCGTCTTGTCTCCAGTGGTCACGCGATCCCCATGGCGCAGCACATCCCCTTCGCTCAAAGGCTGTCCTATCTCGGTTTTTTTGCGAAAGAGATCTGCCTTGCCTTCAACCAGGGTCACATTGGCCTCCCCGCCTTCCACCTCAACGACTTCAGGTTCATCAGCAAAGCCTGTTGAGGCCACAGAGAGAAGAATCAGTGTAACCAGGGCAAAAAGAATTATTGTAGATTTATGTTTCATTGTTCCTTCCTCGCTATTCATCATTGGTCATTGGTCAATAACGTAGTGCCGGGTGTAAATCAAGATTGTTGGTTATTGAGTTCAATTTCCCCAAAACTAAATACGCAGCAGACGGACACGGATTTTCTCATTGCCAACAGCCGTGATTTACACTCCGTAGTGCCTAAAGTTGATCCGCCTTCGGCGGAGAAGAAATTTTTTCAAAATTGGTTTTGTTCCTCTAACTTTTAACTTTAGCTCACTTTCAATGGATCAATCGTCAATCGCTATTGCTCTGGGTATCAGCTCAAGCTTTACCCCTTTTTCAGAAACCTCAAAGATGTTCACTGCAAGGTTTTCAAAGCGCTGCAACATCAACTCATCTGCCAAAATCCTGGCATTTCCCATAACATCCACATCCATCTTCGCCTCACCAGCCCTGATACCGCGCAAATACACGTTCCTGACACTCCGGACATCATCTTTAAGATGCGTTCTGAACCTGACAAAATCGGCATACTCCCTAATGCCCTTTACTACCAATTCCACCAGAACAGGCTGCCCCGCGTCCTTGCGCCACTTGGCCACGATTTGCCTTACGAGATCCCGAGCCACCACTGAAGCAGAAAGGATGAGAGCTTCCGTGCCTCCAACTCTGTCATCCGAATGAACGGCTGCCCTGGTTCCTTGAGACGAAGCAACGGCCATCCCGCTGTCTGTCCTGATAGCACGTGTAGACACCCTGGCCTGAATGGACTTCATGTTCTTATCAAAGACGTTCCCGCTATCGCGGGCCACGGCCTTACCAACTATCACAAGATCAGCACCAAGCTCCTTTCCCAGCTCTACCGCGGCATCATCACTCAACTCGGGATCCATATCTTCTGGTCCAGGCTGAATATCCCAGCCCAGCGCTGCCCGGTCCACAATGATAAAACCCTTTTCACGCATGTACTCTGAAAGCGCTTTTTCAGTGACCGACAGATGTGCACTAAGTGGGCTTTGTCCCCACCAGTATCGAGGTGAAGGCTCGCCAATGTTCTGCTCGGACAAAAAGAACATAATCGTCGGCATCCCCTTATGAATCACAAGGATACCGGTACTTTGAAGCCTATCTTGAATAGCCCTCGCAGATACGGTGGCTCGCACCACCACACGATAATACAGGCCAGACTTTGACTCGGTCAGGACCTTGTAATCATGAATGAACGCCTCAGTCTGATCATAGACCCGATCACTCAAAAGCTGGAAGTCTTGCACTACCGATGCCGGGGAAATCACAAGACCGACCGCCTGTTCAACCGCGCCCTGTAAGGCGTCTGCTATTGCCTTATCTCTGGCCCCGGGCACATCATCACGATAAATCGTGCCCCTGCCAATGACGTCTATGGTCCTGGTTTCACCGGCCTCTTGCCCCGCTTCCAACCCGGCCGCAGCCCCGGAGGAGCCCCCTCCCGGGCCAAATGCCTCTCCGGCCGGGGCTGAGCCCCTCTGGGGCGGAGCCTGGGCCGGTGCCTGGCTCGGAGAGAGGGTACCATTCGGGAGGATAGGCCCTCCGAGCTGGAGGGCCTCCTGAGCCCATGCCAGGGCATTGAATCCGCCGGCACACCCCAGCAGGAGTAAAACCAAGACAATAGGTTTTCTAAAGACTGTCATCTGTTATTCATAATGGTGCATGGCGCATAGAGCATGGTGCGTGGCGCATGGCGTCTATTAATCGGCTTAAACCACTACCTCTGGTAAAGGATAACCCATGGATTATAAGTAGATTTCCGATTTGGTTAAATTATACCCTATTCTCAATACCTATGGTGCCATGGACAAGCTTGTTTGTCCGTGTGGAAGGTGGCGATATGAAGTAACAAAGAAGAAAAACGGTTCAGTACTTCAATGATTCCGGTCTTGTCCGTTTTTCAAGTTTTTCTGTTACCGGCAGTTCCCTTTGTCGAGTCGAAAACAGGCACGGACAAACAAGTTTGTCCATGGCACCCGTCCTGAGTCATAACAAAACCAATTATAGAGAGTTCTACCTTGGTTGCAGCCGAAAGTCGCACTGTGGCCCTATGCTCTATGCGCCATGCGCTCTGCGATTGACAATTCTACGGGTTGATCACAGATGCTAACCTGCGTATTATAAGTAAGGCATCTGCCCCTGAAACTGACCCCATCGGATCAAACTCGCCAGTGGCAAGATCCCTGGTCTCCATAATGCCTCGTGTCGTGCAGACCATGACAGCATTATAGTACGGAAGGTCACTCCTTAGATCCGGAAAAGGGGACGACCCGCCGATGAATTTGGTGGCGAGTTCCTCATCCCCTGTTGCCTTGATCAGGATGTCTTCGATCATTATGGCATACTCGGCCCGTCCAATCTTTTGGTCAGGCTTGAAGGTGTGATCCGGATATGGCTCTATGCCTTTGATGCCGTGCTCCATTACAGCCTCGATATCCGTCCTCAGCACGTGGTCTCCAATATCGACTGCTGCCTGCGTCTTGACCAATTGTTCGGTCACAAACTCCTTCTCCGGACTCTTGAACTTCGTGTCAAATTCTTTCCTGGTCCTTTTTGCGAAGAGCTCATCTATCTTGAGTTCTTGGATAAAAAGGGCTGCAACGTCAGCACGGGTGATCTGATCCACCAGGGCAATCTTTTTGCCGATCATGGTGCCGGGTGCTGCTCTTTGTATCTTCTGGATCAGCTTCCATGCATCGTTTGCCTCAACTACGTAGGTCTTGTTGATGTCCAACACCTTCTTGAAAAGCAGGCTTGCCTTCTCGAAGTTCAAAGCCCCCTCGTAGGCCTCGCCCATATAGTAGTGAGCGGCAGAGGACTCAGGCTGAAGGTCGATAGCGTCTTCATAGGCCCCTTTGGCCTTCTTAAGCCATTTCTTGTGGGCAGACTTCTTTCCTAACGAATACAATCGTATCAGACCTACATTGGCATCGACCTTTTCCCCCTTGGTCTTGGCCAGGTCAAGGGCCTTTTCCATGTCTTCGATTCCCTGTTTGAAATCACCCCTGTATCCTAACACCAGGCCAGAGCCAACGTATGCCCCTGAAAACTCCGGGTCAAGCCCCTTGGCCAGGTCAAATTCACGCATGGCACTATCGTATCTGCCCGACTTGAGGAGTTTCATGCCGCTTTGCACGTGATGTTCAGGGGTGTCCAGGAGACTCTCCGGAGCGCGCACCTTGGGAGCACATCCCTGAAGGAAAAAGATGGCGGTCAGCCAAACCCCTATTAAAGCCACGTTTATCATTCTATGCTTGGTCTTCATAATAGCCTGTACCTCCCTGTTATTCGTTATTGGTCAATAACGGAGTGCCTCCACCATCACCGATTAGTCCAAAACAACCATGACGCGGCACCTCTTCAAAAACGAAAGATTCTCAGAAGCACTTCGAATCTTGGCTGCATCAGCATTGCTAATGACAACATTGGACCGACCCTGTCCCGCGGTCTTCAGACCTTTTACCGTAAAAGGCTCATTGGTTACTCGCGGATTAGATTGGGCTGCAGTCAGGTCCCTCGCGTACCCGGCCATGCCCTGCTGAACGGCAAATTCTCGGCTCACATAGCCCGAGCCGTAAACTTCCTGCTCATTTTCATCAAAGATCTTGGGCGACATAGCAGGACGGGCGCTTAAGCCGGAAGCATCCACCACCAGCCCAGTAAAGATGGTCGGTGCGGGTGTTGGGGTCGTGGGCACCGGTGACGTGGGCAGTGGTGCATCCCCAACCATTGGAGGTGCAGGAAGTGCCGGGGAAATCGTTTTGATCTCTGGCACCTGTTTGATGTCCTTGGGGAGTATGAGCTGGGCAAACCCCCCACGGAGATCCATGGCCACGGTCACTTCCACTGTCCCGTCTGAAAGATATTCCTTCTTGACGGTCTGGGCCCCTTTGACCATGCCTTCCACCTGTGACCGGATCACGTCACTCTCAACCATGGAGTCTCTCACCACGGTGGTCGAGTCGACCCTCACACCCCTGGTTACCTCAAGCAGATTGCGGTAAGCATCTAGCTGAGCTGCCCTGAGGGCCATAGGGCGGGCCTGGGGCTTCCCATAATACTTTTCAGGCGGCGTTCCAATGCCTGTGGCCGTAATGATTCCCTCGGACCAGTTGATAGTCCCATGGGTGCCAACCGTTTCCACAAGCTGGTGCCATTCAGCCGTAAAGCCTTCTGTTGCCGGAAATGCAAGCATGAGCGCAACAGCAACAACAACCAGTGTTCTTGTTTTCATAATACCCTCCTCCTTTTCGTTATTGGTTATTTGTCAATAACAGAGTGCCTAAAGTGAACTAACTTTCAAGGTTCACGCCCCGTACTTCTTCAGATAGTGCACAGCAGCCTTGTTTTTGGGGTCAACCCCAAGGGTCTTTTTCCAGTACGAAATTGCCTCCTTTGGCTTGTTCCTCTTCATAGCCTCCCAGGCCAAATCATTGTAAGCCTTGGCCAGATTGAAAATGGCGTCGCGGTCCCTGGGATTCATCTTTAGGGTCTTTTTCCATTCGGCGATGGCTGCATCCCGCTCTCCACGATTGTAGTACAGCCATCCGATCCCGTTGATGGCCTTTGTATGAGAGGGCTTCAGGGCCAATGTCCGCTGATACTCCAGAAGCGCATTGGTAGTCATGTCCAGGTTATGAAATGCCTGGGCCAGTCGGTAATGGGTGTCGGATTCGTCAGAGTCTGCATCTCTGGCCTTCTTCAAGTACTTTATCGCCTTGGTAGTATTGTGCCTGAAATTGTAGATTGCCCCCAAGAAATAATAGGCATCGGCATTGCTCGGATCTATCTCAATAATTCTCTGGAATTTTTCAAAACCCTGGTTAAGGTTTCCTTGTTTCAGGTAAAGAATCCCAAGCCACAACAGGGCATAGGTGTTATGTCCATCGATCTGGGCTACCTTCTGAAACTCACGAAAAGCAGCGTCAAACCGCTCTTTTTTGGCATAAAGGATGCCGAGCTGGTTGTGTGCATACTCGTTTTGGGGCTCGATTCTGACGGCAGCCTGGAACTTGGCAATGGCCTTGTCAAGTTCCCCCTTGTAATGGTAGTCAGCTCCTTGAAAGATAAGGTCATCCACGTCCATTTAACAGTCCCCTTATCACAGCAGCGACGATCTCGTCTCTAATCGATGCCTTTTTCAGTGCGGCCTCTTCATCGTGATTCGAAATGAACCCGGTCTCAAGCAAGATCGACGGCATCTTAGCTCGTCGAAGGACAAAAAAATTGGCTGAATGAACCCCCCGGCTCTTGAAAGGTAGGGCTTGCTCAAAACGGTTCTGAAAGGTCCTGGCAAATTTGCCGCTCTCCTCCCAGTAGAGCCTTCGTTCAAAGTTGAAAAGGATTTCCTCAATATCTATGTAGCCAGGCCTTTTCTTGAAGGGTTCATCGTACTTGAGCACTGCGTTTTCAAAGGCTGCAACCCGGGCCGCCTCCTTACTGGAGGCCTTCTCCGAACAGTAGTAGGTCTCGCAGCCGTGTGCCTTTCGGTTCTCATTGGCATTGATGTGGATGCTGACAAAGAGATCAGCCTGGTATTGGTTGGCAATGACTGTCCGATCACTGAGAGGGATATAGTAGTCTCCTGTCCGCGTCAAGAAGCATTTGATGCTCCCCTCTTCGGAAATCTTTCGTCTTACACTTTGGGCAAGATCAAGGGTTACGTCCTTTTCTTTCAGTCCGGTGGGCCCTACTGCACCCGAATCAAACCCGCCGTGACCGGGGTCAATCACGACCCGTTTGACCCGGTAGGCCAGGCCACCCTCAGGGGTAAGTTGGCTGAGCATGGCCTCTTCTTCGGCCCTGGCCTTTTTCTCCAGGGGGGTCAAGGAACGTCGTGGTTTCTTTGGCTTGGGTATCGGCTTCTGGGTAATGATCTCGATCATCATACGGGAATAGGTGTCGGCAGAATTGATCCGCACTGCCTCCCTGAAAGCCGCCACTGCTTCGGCTCTCTGGCCAAGACCGTAGTATGCACGTCCAAGAAGGCCGTGGGCCCAATCGCTCTTCGGGTCCAGGCGGACAGCTTCTTTCAACACATCCCTGGCCTCGGCAAGACGCTTGGCCGCAATCAGGTTCTGTCCCTCAAGGGCATACTCAAAGGCCGATTTTCCCCACGCCACGCCTCTGGCGCAAAGCCAAAACCCTGAGGTGCCAAGAATTCCTTTGCCTATCCATCTTAAAAAATGTCGTCTATCCATGGTTCGTAAACGCCTTCTCTTCCGGTCCCTCAAGCCAGGGCTTGAAATTGATACTCTCTCCCCAGATCAGGCTATCATCCGGAGGGGTTTTGCCCCACCAATTGTATCGGGCGTCTATCAAGATCGTGGAAAAGGCCTGGATGCCTACGGCGTTCTTTACAATGTTGTTGTGATTGATCTTCGGCCTTGACGTGCCCACACATTCAATCCCTCCAGTCCCCGTGTTTCCTGTAATCGTGTTATAAAAGATCTTGGGGGCAGCATCGTTGCGACACTTAATGCCGCTTTGTGCATTATTGGCAATATAACAATAGGATATTTCAGGCAACCCAAAGTGGACGTCAATTGCGGTAGTCGCATGTTTCATCACACAATACTTAAAGAAACTATTGACCTTGGTCCGGGCGGCAAAACGGACTGCATTCAAATAGTCTCCAGCCGAAGGTGAGGCACCCGATGATGTAAAAACAATAGGTTGCCCCTCCTTTCCCCGGGCCACGATGCCTCCGTCTTCTAAAACGAGCGAGGTGTTTTGATCAAACATCAGCCTGACGCCTGGCTCAACGTACACGGTGGCTCCGCCATCAACGATTATGTCCTTTTCAATCGTATACGGACTGTTGGAAAGGGTGAGAAAGGCATCAGCCCTTATCTCAGCGCCTAATGGCCCTGGAAGAATGGGCAGCCTGACGCCTTTGCCCAGGGAATAAGGGTCGTCCAGGATGCTGCTAATGTCAATACGTCCCTTGATTTGTGCAAGGATGTCAAGTCCGTTCTTGGTTCCCCACCAGTTGTCTCGGGCACAGAGAGGCTCACCAGACATGGTACCCACCATGTCGTAAGGTTCATTGTTATGGATGTTGTTTTCCCTGATCTCGGGATGGCTCTTAACAACACAGACTCCCCACCCTGAATTCTGAACTATGGTGTTATGGACGACTGTGGGTTCCGCTCCCTCAATAAACGCCCCCCCCTTGCTGTTTTCCCGGATCGTATTTCCCTCAATCGTGGGCCTCGCCCCTTCCAGTATTACCAGCCCGATTCCGCTATTCTTATGAATTGTGTTATTGAATATCTCGGGTTCCGAAAATGCGCCCATCACACTGATGCCGTCCATGTTGTTGACGAATTCGCAATCCCTTATAACAGGCGAAGATGATCGACAGGCAATTCCTGCCTTTGCGTCACGGATTTTACAGCCCTGTACCAGATTCTCTTTGCCCTTTACATTGTAAAAAGATATCCCTTCCCAGGGCTTGTGATCCTGGCCTGCAAAGACGATAAGGCGTGCTTCGTCGCCGCAAGCAAGCAAACGACCATCGACTCGAAGCCCGCTACCCGTGAATTGAATTATAGTGCCCGGCTCGATGGTTAAAGTGGCCTTATCTCTAATCGTCACAGGCCCTTCAAGCACATAGGGACTTGCTCCGGCATACCAGGTTGTATTCTCTGTCACCTCTCCCGAAAACGGTGTGGGTCCGGGCGCTACAGCCATGCCAATAACCGCATTGGTCTTTGCACTCTCGTTGCCAGCCCGATCCACTGCCGACACCTTGTAGTAATATCTCTGGAAGTTAGCCGCTTGTCGATCCTTATAGGTGTTGAATTCTGTGTTGTCCAGGAGCTCAAATCCCGTGAGGGGTGTTTTGTTCCGATAGATACGGTAGCCCGCAAGATCCGCTTCAGGATTCTTAGCCCAGTCCAGGATCACAAAGCTGTCACGGCCCACCGTACTCGGCTCCTTGGGGGTTGTTGGCGGATTGGTATCGATATTCACTGTGCCCACTGGATCGATCCAGCTTGCAGTGTTCCCCGAATCATCGGTCAGATATGCAGTGACAATGGCCCCAGTCACATTGTCTCCGGGAACCACCCTGTACGTCCCCAGGTAGCCACCCGGCTCCACCTCGACCATGTCAATCCCTTTCTTGAAGCTCCCCACATCAAAGCTCGCCTGCATGTTTGGATCTCCCTTAATAACCACCTTGATTTCATCTCCAGCCTTTCTGGGAAGACCTTTCGTGTCATGGGTGAGAAGGGTTATGACAGGAGGCCGGGTTGCCTCGGCTATAGTGGGCACCGGGATTGTTTTGACCATGTCCCGGAACAAATCGTCGCAGGCCCTGAGGAGCTGAACATCCCGGACATTCATGGCTGTCGATGCAATTGTAGCAACGATGCCTATCGGAGAAGTCGAGATTCCACCCTCGTGCTTCCGTGCCACATGTTGGCCGCTCCACAGGAAGTGTCCGCTCTTGGTCTCAAACATCTTCG
The DNA here is from genome assembly GCA_030145035.1 of Desulfobacteria bacterium. Classification (GTDB taxonomy): domain Bacteria; phylum Desulfobacterota; class Desulfobacteria; order Desulfobacterales. Next base: position 10,038 of record JAQYWL010000121.1, read on the forward strand.
TCTCTGCCCCCACGGCCACATGTGAATAGATCAGGGCATAAAACTTGTCGAAATTTGACACGTCACCAAGTATCACAGCGTCTACCTTCAGGATTTCTCCGAGTCTCTGGGGCGGGGTGTTGGCGATGACTTTGGGATCGGTGAGTCCGGCCTTTCTCAAAAGGCGGTCCACACGATAAAGCTCTATATCTGTATATGGAAGAGCACTGAAATGGTTGTAAAATGCCCTGCGAACGGCCTCGACACCCTGCTTGCTCTTAGCTTGATCCACAAAAGGGAGCACAGCTACGGTCCTGGGCATATGAGTCTTTAGATATGGATCAACCTTGAATGTCCCCTTGAAGAAGGTCATGATCTCGGGGGTAATCACAGTCTTTTTTGTAGCTACTGTAACACACCCCAAGAATATGAGACTGCAAAGTAGAAAATGGGAGACGCAAGATGCAAGACTTTTCGCAGTAAAGCCTTTCATAGAAGTCTGAGTTTAGTTCGCTCCGCTCACAGTTGGAATAATGGAACAATGGAATACTGGAATGATGGGTTTGAAGGAACTAAAACAATTGAGAAATGATTTTTCCGCTTTTATCCCCACTATTCCAACATTCCATTATTCCAGATGCGAGGAGGAAAAAGAGAACCCCAAAAATGTAACTTCAATGGGTTGTAAAGTTTCCGAAACGTATACCTAACAAATCCGTTTCAAGCCCTCAATGAACCGGATCACTCGATCTGTGTGAAATTGGTTACACCGCAATAGGACTTCTGGAGGTCTCTGGCTCCTTTCTATATACCAAGAGTCACGGAATTTATCAATTTTAAAATGGTATTATAAGAACCAGAGTTGCCAAAATGGGCCTTCCAGGAATGGAGAACCCCTTTTGGCTCGTGGTCATCCTGTAGCAGGTGTGGAGGCTCTATCAAGTTAACGTCTACGGTCTACCTGCCCGCCACCCGCCTGCCATCGCCGCATGCGCCACGCAGCTCACAAGATAGCATCTCTGGCAATGGCGGGCAGGTACGTGGCAATGGCGGGCAGGTTGCCATGTCTGCCGGCATTGTAGCTGCCCACCGACGGTGGCGCTGGCAGGCGGGCCAGCAAGGCAGCAAAAGGAAATTCCTATACTTTATATTTAAACAGGGCCAGCCCCAGAATTGCGCTCCAGCAACCAGAAGAGCCGGTTGATGGCCTGGACATAAGCCCTGGCGCTGGCCTTGAGTATGTCAGTGCTGGATCCCCGACCCATAGCACGAAACCCCTCGCGAGACACCCGCACAGTGGCGATGCCCATGGCCTCCTTGGTCTCGGTCACAGCCTTGACCTGAAAGTCCTCAAGTTTGTGATAAACACCAGAGGCTTTGTCTATCGCCCTAAAGATAGCATCGATAGGCCCATCACCCTGAGCACTCGCCTCCAAAATGACTTCCTCCCGTCGGAGTCTCACCCTGGCCTCAGGAACCTCTTCATTGCCCGTGGTCACTTTGTATGATTCAAGGGCGTATAGTTTGCTGTGATCCAGATGGGCAAAGATTACGTCCTGGACTATGACAGCCAGATCTTCATCATAGACCCGCTTTTTCTTATCGGCAACAGAGAGGAACTGATTGTAAACAGCTTCAAGCTCTTGTTCCGGAAGATCGTAGCCTATTTCCGAGATCTTCTGCCTGAGGGCATGTCTTCCCGATCTTGCCGTAAGGACCATGGCATGTTCAGTGATCCCCACATCTTCGGGCCGGATAGCTTCATACGTGGCACGGTCTTTGAGGATGCCATCCTGGTGAATGCCGGAAGAATGGGAAAAGGCATTCGAGCCTACAATGGCCTTGTTGGCCTGGACTGGCATCCCCATCAATCGGCTGACCAACCTGCTGGTCTTCATGATCTCCCGGGTGTTCACCGTGGTGAAGAATTTGAAATAGTCCTTCCGGGTCTTGATGGCCATGACAATCTCCTCTAAGGAAGCATTCCCCGCCCTTTCTCCAAGGCCGTTCATGGTACACTCCACCTGTCTTGCTCCATTTTCTATAGCTGTTAAGGTGTTGGCGGTGGCAAGGCCCAGGTCGTTATGGCAATGAACACTGAGCACGATTTTGTCGATGTCTGAAACCTCTCGCTTGAGATAAGCAATGAGCTGGCCGAACTGCTCGGGAACTGCATAGCCAACTGTGTCCGGGATGTTGACGACTGTAGCACCAGCAGCAATAACCTGCTCCACTACCTTAGCCAGATATTCTAGATCAGTCCTGGAAGCATCCTCAGGGGAGTATTCTATCTCAGGACACAGAGATTTGGCATATTCTAAGGCCTCCAGTCCCCGCTCTAATTGCTTTTTTCGATCTGTACCAAACTTTTTCTGGATATGAATATCTGATGACGGTAAGAACACGTGAATACGAGGTTTTTCAGCACCTTTTATTGTGTTCCAGGCTGTTTCAATATCTTGGCGAACAGCACGCGCCAATGCCACGATAGTAGGACCCTTAACCCTTTCGGCAATCGCCTTCACAGCCTCAAAATCACCCGGAGATGAGATCGGGAATCCGGCCTCAATCGCATCTACCCCCAAACGCGCCAGTTGCAAGGCGATCTCCAGCTTTTCTCGTGGATTAAGGCATGCCCCTGGAATCTGTTCGCCGTCCCTCAAAGTCGTATCAAAGACAAAGATTTTTTCCATTGGTTCCTCCCCTTATAAAATCGCTTCGCGATTCTATACAAAAAAACCGCAGGTTTTGTTTCCTGCGGCCCATCATCACCTAAATTGTGCGTTGATTACCGCAAGCAGACCCCTCCATGAAGAAGTCCAGGTAGAAGCAAAAGCTCAAGAGGCAACAAACGCATCACAGAACCACACATAGAAAATTTTCCTTGTAGATCATATAGATTTAGTCATAATATTTGCTGGGTGTCAATATATTTATTCGCTTGAGACGAATTAAGTGTTGCTTTTTTGTGCTATGTTTGTTTATACTTATAGAACTTAGGGGCTTCGCCCCAATTGG
>JAQYWL010000563.1 GCA_030145035.1 Desulfobacteria bacterium
AGCTATTGCCATGCCGTAGTATTGGCTAGTGACTTTCAGGGCTGGCTCCGGGCTCCAGGAGAGCAAGGCCGCTCTCACTGTCCCAAACGCGAGCCGCCTTCGCGCCCAGGATTTCATAAAGGATGACTTCGCCCACCAGCCAGGTTGTGACGCCTGGCCTCAAACACCCGGTCATAGTTTGCCCCGAGCGTCCAAGAGCAGCGTGGATATGCAGGACCGGCTCGCCGTCTTGCCCAGGAGCGAGGACACCAACTCCGACCACCTCATGGGCGCTATCGACAGGCAGCAGCATCGGATCCGGTGGTCTTTCGTTCGATTGTCGTGGACCAACCACGATCTGACCCCCTCCGATTCCACCCACCAGGACAACGTGCCCCACGGACACACCGTTCTCTCTGGCAAAACGCTCAATGCACTCGGGAACCACATCGCCATCCTCGAGCCGTATTACGAAAACCCGGCCGATATGTCCTTCACTTGCCTTCATGACCAGCCTTCTCGCTTCCCTCCTCGTCTTGTTGTGCTTGTTCTTCTGGTTCAGCCCACACTATATGCCTCTTATTAATAAAAAGGACTTTCCCCGTACCTCCTTTACCTCCGTCGAATGTGACATCACACAGGACTATAAATGGCTTTTTTTCTTTAGTAAATATATCAGAAAGCCTTTCGTTCACGCCCAGGTTTATTGTTCCGCTAAAAGTAAACCCATCCACAGTCCTAATAGTAACCCCTCTGGGATTGGTTTTATACCTCATGCTGTTTCACCCCCTTCTGCTTTTGCCAGTGAGTGTACGGCCCCTTCTCCTCCGTTGAATGATGAACAGAACCCCACCTCACTCTGCTTCAACCCAAGAGACTACCATATCCTCCTGTTGGCCCGTCTCTGGAGACCGGACATAAGCATCCTCTGTCTTGTTTTTGCCACAGAACCAATAAGGATGCTCAGTTGATGACTCGAAGCATTTCCAGTAACGGGAAAGTTTGGTGAGGTAAAAGAGGCAAGTGAGTTACCTGAAGTACTCGACCAGTACCCGAGGGTCATTGCTTCCTATTCCATCTACGCGCATATCGGCGTAAGGCTTCAGGAGATGCCGGTCATCAATATTCCATATGAAAACCTTCAGGCCTTCCTTATGAGCTATTTCGACAAATTTCCTGTTTACAAAGGTATATTTCATCACCAGTGCATTTGCAGATGCTTGGGTAGCGATGCAAGCGTCCACAGGACATCCCACAAGGAGTATGCCCGTTTTGATGCGGCTGTCCATCTCTTTTACGGCTCTTACGAGACTGTGCCAGAAAGAGATCACGTAAACGTTGTCGTCAAGGTTGTTCCTCTTTATGAGTTCGACAACCTTCCTTTCTGTCCCTTCCTCCTTCAACTCAATGACCAGCATCACCTGGTTGCCAATCAAGTCAATGACCTCGTCGAGCGTGGGTATTGTCTCACCCTTGCCCGCATCCAGCTTTTTCATTTCCTTAAGTGCATAACTGCTAACCGGCCCCGTTCCATTGGTGGTCCGGTCCACGGTTGAGTCATGTATGACGACTATCTCTTTGTCTTTGCTCAGGCGGACATCGATCTCCACAGCGTCAACCCCAATCTCCATGGCCCGCTCAATTGAAAGGAGGGTATTCTCAGGCTCCAGGGCCGCGGCCCCGCGATGTCCCATGATCATCATTTTGAGCTCGTTACCATAACCCGTTTTCTAAAACCTATCACAACGCACACTTGCCACTTCGTCCTCAAAGGCATCCTCCATCGATTCCACGTATTGCTCTAAACGAAATTGTGCGCCACACGACCCGCAGCGCAAATAAACAGCACGTCATGATCGATGAATGGTCAGTTTCTCACCACATTTCAGACACCGCATCAAAGATCTTGTCATATGTCCCTGATCCCTCTCAGTGCGCAAGTATCCTTCAAAGCAGTAAAAACATATCAGACTTCTTCAACCTGGTCAACACCATCCCAGGGCAACGTCAAAGTAGATTCTAAGGCCGGAGGCTCACAATGACACAAAAGGTTTTCGTAATATCATTGCGAGGAACGACAGTGAAGATGATATAGAAGGCGGACCAGACATCAGTACAGAGGCGTGAAAGGGGCTGAGAGTATGTCGGATTTGATTACCGAATATCTTGGAGGGGCGCATAGATTAGACCCAGCACCAAACAACATGATAGTTGAGAGCATTCACAATCATGTCATGGAGGCCTTGGCTGCCGCCGCTTTTTCTGTGCTGCTCGTTGTGGAAGCGGTTCCGTACCTTCCAATCAAGAAGATGATCACCAGGCAGATCAACGGTATGAACAATTGCCCTTTGAGTATCGTGTAGACGACAAAAACTTCCAAGAAAAGCTGAAAGAGCTTTAGAGCCTTTCGTGTCATGGTATCCTCCTGCGCAATTATCCGGTTGGTTAATACAAAACTTTCTCTTCTCATCGGCAATCTGAGACCGAAACCTAAGAAAAAAATAAGCCCAATCGTCAACGATGCTGATCTAAAGCCTGCTGCACCGCCCCCGCACCACCCCCGCAACCCGCAACCGTACTCATCACGAACCAGGAACCAGGAATCTTCTCGCTCACAATTGGAATAATGGAATACTGGAATGGTGGAATGTTGGGTTTAAGAGGATTCAGCCGTCGTAGCCTACGGCTACTTTGGCAAAGTCGGCTTTTGGTCTTTTTTTCTTTTACATCATTCCAATATTCCATCATTCCATTATTCCCTGATCGAACTTGCAATAGCGCCAATAAATATCTATAACTTCAATAGGTTGTAGAATTTCCGAGACGTATAATTACAGCAGGTTAGAC